>CAXAIH010000191.1:0-4122 GCA_963968755.1 uncultured Flavobacteriales bacterium | reverse complement strand
CAACGGTTTAAGCGCAAAAAGCACTTACTAAGTCATCAAGAAATATACAGCTCCTTCCTACTTCTTGCTGCAAAAGAGACATTTGCTGTTTCCGACAAAAAGTGGATATCTTTTCAGGAATTGGAGGACCATCCCTTGCCCCGAATCATTGATAAGTTTTTAGAAGAGCAGGCAGTGCTAGAGGGCAAAAAGGCTAAATTTGTTTGAAAGAAAAAACTATGGCCGGCAGCGTAAACAAAGTCATTCTCATTGGCAACTTAGGAAAGGATCCAGAAATTCACTACTTCGAAGAAAACCGAGGAGTAGCAAGATTTTCGATGGCTACAACTGAGTCGTACAAGGATAAGAGTGGTGAGCGCCAAGAACAAACAGAATGGCACAACATTACCATCTGGAGGCCAGGTTTGGTTGGTTTAGCTGAACAATACCTTAAGAAGGGTAGCAAGCTTTATGTTGAAGGAAGACTTCGAACTAGAAGCTGGGAAGACGACAATAAGAACACCAGATACACGACCGAAATTGTGGTTGACAACATGACGTTTTTGAGTTCAGTGAGTGATTCGGGAAGCAATGAGCGCCAGTCGGCTGCCGCTTCAGCTCCACCTCAACAAAAACCGATGACGAGCAGCGCAGAATCATCCAAATCAAGCGTAGAGGAAGATGATTTACCATTCTAACGAATACATAAACGTTTGGAAGTCGCAATTTTAGCTCAAGATCAGGCCTTCCTCCTCTCCGTCTTTATCTGCATCAGCCTACGCTCTGTAATCTTCTTAATTATCATTGTGGTTCTCTTGCTTTGCTCTGCACTCATCTCAGGAAGTGAAGTTGCATTCTTCTCACTCGACCCAGCTGATTTGAGGCGCGTTGACTTATCCGAGGCGAAAGTATCCTTCATAATAGCAGACCTTTTAAAGGAACCAGAAAAACTTTTGGCTACCATCCTCATTGCCAACAATTTCGTGAATATCGCGATGGTGATTTTGAGCTCAATGCTCACGGCTCAACTGTTTGATTTCAGCGAATATCCTTTAACCGGCTTCCTCTTCCAGGTATTGCTTATCACTTTCGTCCTATTGCTCTTTGGCGAGGTGGTTCCAAAGATTTATGCGAATCATTTTTCTCTTCGCCTAAGTGCTTTGATGGCCGTACCAGTAAAATACCTCCAAAAAGGACTCTCTCCGATCAGTTCAATTTTATTGAAGTCAACACAGGTTTTCGATAAAAAGCTCTTACACACCAATCGCATTTCGGTCGACGATTTAACCCACGCCCTGGAAATCACCAGCGATTCCAACATCGACAAGGACGAACAGAAAATATTAGAGGGAATCGTAAAGTTTGGGAACACAGACGTAAAACAGATCATGAAGGCAAGGATGGATGTTGTTGCCGTCGAGGACAAGTTGGATTACTCCGTGCTACTTCAAGAACTTGAACCTTCAGGTTATTCTAGGATACCTGTATACAAGGAAAGTTTCGATGAAATAGCTGGAATCATCTATATCAAAGACCTCATTCCCCACCTTGATGAACCCAAGGGTTTTGAGTGGCAGAAATTAATTCGTCCACCATTTTTTGTTCCGGAAAGCAAAAAAATTGATGACCTCCTCAACGAGTTTCAAGAGAAAAAAATGCACCTCGCAATTGTCGTGGATGAATTTGGTGGTACTTCAGGCATCGTAACGCTCGAGGATATTCTTGAGGAAATCGTGGGCGACATCTCAGACGAATTCGACAATGAAAAAGTGGTGTATTCCAAGCTCGATGAAAGCACCTACATATTTGCAGGAAAGACTCCCCTGAACGACTTGTATCGCATCCTAGACATTGATGGGCAAGCCTTTGAAGACGTCAAAGGTGAGAGCGATACCATCGCTGGTTTTCTCATTGAGATATCGAAGCGAATACCAGTTAAAAATGAAGTCATTGAATTTCTGAATTTCAACTTCGTTATCGAAGCAGCCGATAAAAGGCGTGTGAGCACCGTTAAAGTTAATCTTGGTCCTGAAGCACATGTTGAAGACTAAACTCGGGTTCCTACTTATAGCTTTAGCTACGATGCTGTTTTCGTGTGAAGAAGAATACAGCCCAAAGCGTTTTGGCTATCATAGGATTGACTTTCCTTCCAAGGAGTATAAGGTAAAGGAAACAGATTGCCCTATTCGCTTTAGCACATTAAAGCAGACGCTCTTGCAAAAAAGATCTGATGTTCAATCCGGCTGCTGGTACAACCTGCACTACCCTGAATATGGCGCTACAATTCACCTCTCTTATCAGGAAATTGAAGCCGCAGATCTGAATACTCACATTGAAGACAGTCGGAAGTTAGCGATGAAGCACATTGTAAAAGCAGACGATATCAAAGAGCGTTTTTTTAAGAACGACGAACGCAAAGTTTACGGCTTGATCTACGACATGGAAGGAAATGTAGCCTCCAACTATCAGTTCTTTCTAACGGATAGTACAACGAGATTCTTTAGAGGGGCCATGTACTTTAATATGCGCCCGAATGCCGACTCACTTGAACCAGTAATAGATTTCGTGAAAGTGGATCTGGAAGTCCTTATCGAGAGCTTTGAATGGACCGAACGCGATGATTAAGTAGAAGGTAAAAGAGTACCCCAACACCTATCGAAGCAAGAACCAAATGCAGGGCTTGCATATATGGAGGCACGCCAAGGTAGGCCATCACAATTCCACTAATTATTTCCAAGACCAAACTTCCCAAAAGGATTAGAGGTATTTGAAGCTTATACCCATATTTAAAAAAATTCCATACTACCGCAACATTCAGAAGCAGCACAAGAATTGAAAACGACCGGTGAATTGGGAATATTAGACTGAGTTGAGAAATCCAACTCTCTCTATTGCTTCCAGCTAATTGATGGGCAATCACATCAATTCCTTGTCGAACTTGAGAGCCAAAAGCGATTTGAATAAGGGTCACAAGTAGGGTTACAAACAGAAGTGCTTTAACCGATTTTGAAATCTCCACGATAGTATCTGACTCTTGTGTCAATCGAAGAATCCAAATCAGCATACCAACAATCAGGAGGGCAATGATCATATGAATACTAACTGAACCCGGGAGCAAATTTGTTGAAACAACGATTGAACCAAACCAGCCTTGGAAGCCCATGGCTATGAGAAGAGTAAAAGAAAGAATCGGAATCAGTCGCTTGCTCCTAAAATACTTCAAGGAAAGAAGAAAAATGCCAAAAACGATGAGCCCTGAAAGCGCTCCAATAAGGCGGTTTATATACTCAGTATAGGTTTTAAAAACATTGAATTCCTCCTCTTCATAAATCGCCTCATCCTCGCTGATTTTCACCGCAAGTTCATCAAAGCCAAGAGTCCTCAGGCCAGAAGCAAGCTTAGTATTTTTTCGAAATCGCTTTTCAGCGTATGCTTCTCGATAATTCTCTGGAAGCTCTGAGGCACTTGTTGGGGGAATGTATTCGCCAAAACATTTAGGCCAATCAGGACAGCCCATTCCAGAGCCCGTCATGCGAACAACGGCACCAGCCAAGATGACAAGATAGACGGAGACGATTCCAAGTACCACCAGTTTTCTATACATCAGCTTCGCTTAATTTTTTAAGTGTAGTACTTGTAACGCACAAAAAAAGCCCTATGTTCATCACAAGGCTACAAAAGTAAGTGCTATTGAAAGGCTAGTAGGAGTATAAATTCCCGATGATATCAAATACGTTGGGAAACTTCACTGCAGGTAGTTCAAATATCGCTTCATCTTTGAAGGAGCTTCCTGACTTTGCGGATGTTTTTTTCTTTTCATCTTGGGTTTCAACCTTCACCACATTAAACTGACCGTCGTGCATTTCTTGAACTACGGCCACCATCTCGGTTTGACTGATTACGTTTGGATCGAACTCAACGCTCGCTTCTTCTTTTCCAAAATCCACTGAGCAAGCCAATACACCTTCAGTCTCACTCAGTTTGGTTTCGATAGACTTTGCACATCCCATAGCGCAAACCATTCCTTTGATCTCAAGACTTGCCAAAACGGGAACGGCTTCAACAGCTACCACTTCAGTTGATTCGTTCGTAGAGGCTGAATCGCTGGAGCAAGCGAAACCTATTGTTGCCAAAACGAGAAAG
>CAXAIH010000190.1:0-4127 GCA_963968755.1 uncultured Flavobacteriales bacterium | reverse complement strand
CGCCAAGCCTTGTGCCATTTGTTCCAGTCCTTCTCATTGTATTCGACGCGTGGGTCTGCTTTGAGCACAACTACATTCGAATCGCTGTAGGGGGCATAGCTCACTTTCACGCCATAGATACCCGGCTTTGCCATGACCCCGCCAGGAATGCGCTTCTCTTTGGGTTTCTTGTGTGAGTACATCCTTTTGCCATTGTGGCGTCTGTCCCAATAGATTCGATTAAAGCCTGTATCCGCATCAAATTTCTGGGTGCGAATCAGTTTTCCATTTCCATTGAAAACTTGCAATTCAATTTTCGACTTTTTTGACGGGGTTGTTTCTTTTCCCTTGTCTTCAGCGTTCTCTGAATCCTTCTCTTCCTGCTCCAATTCTCGAATCCAAATATTCAGCACAGCTCCGAAGGATTTGTTCTTGCCTTTAAACTCCGAATCACCAGTGAAACGTGGACCTGAAACCGGTTTGGTTCCCATGATTTGATAGGCAACTTGCGGCTTAAAGAGGGTGAAATCTTTGGAAAAGAAGGCTTCCCCTTCTCTTGCTATGGCTCTAAGCGGTTCCAGATCGTCGAGAATAAATACTGCTCTACCAAAGGTTCCTAAAACCAAATCGCCGTTTGGATGAACCTTCATATCCATCGCAGATACCGCTGGGAAACCATTCATAAACCTCGACCAAGTGTAGCCGTTGTCAATAGACATCCACAAACCCTGCTCAGTCCCTAAATACAAGAGGTTCGATTCTTCAGGGTCTTCTTGCACGCTCAAACAATATCCCTCTACATCGCCCTCGGAAACCAAACGGCTAAAGCTTTTCCCTTTGTTGGAAGATTTGTAGAGGTATGGATTCCAATCGTTTCTACGGTAGTTGTTCGCAACCACATAGAGCACATTTGTGTTTGACTTAGAACATATAATTTGAGGAATCCAACTTCCGTCAGGCAATCCTTTTAAGCTCTCAGAATGCTCTGTCCAGCTCTTCCCTCCATCTGTACTTCGGTTTAATCGCCCATCGTCCGTTCCTACCCAAAGAAGATTACTATCAATTGAACTTTGCTCAATGCTCAGGATACTCGTATAGTTCTCCGCTCTAGTAGCATCAATTGTAAGTCCCCCACTCAAAGCCTGCTTTTGTTTGCTGGTGTCGTTCGTGGTTAAATCTGGAGAAATGAGTTTCCAATCACGCCCCAAATTATCAGAACGATGCAGGTATTGCGAGCCAAAGAACAAGGTCGAATCTGAATAAGTCGATTGATGGATGGCTGCATTCCAGTTGAATCGCAGTTCTTCACCCTCTGGATGATTTGGCTGAATGAAGCGTGTTTTACCTGTCTCCAAATCATACCAAGCTACATTTCCACCTTGGGACATTGCATAACCGTATCGATTGTTTCCAGGAAAAGGAACCACGTCGAAACCATCTCCGAAATAGAGTTCATCCCAATGTGAGTTTCGAATGCCACCGCGTTGGAGTACTCCAGAAGGACCAACCCACGATCCGTTGTCCTGCATTCCGCCGTATACATTGTAGGGAAAGTCGTTGTCGATGTTGATGTGATAAAATTGCCCCAGAGGAAGGTTTGAAACGAAGCGCCAGTTTTCACCTCGGTCTCTAGAAATGTTCAAGCCGCCGTCGTTTCCGTTGATTAAAAAGTTGGGGTTATCCGGGTGGACATAAAACGCTTGGTGGTCAGGATGTACATTGGAATATGGTAGGACCACCTCGAAGGTTCTTCCTGCATCTTCGCTTCTTGACATGAGCGAGTATAGGTTATAGATACGGTTTTCATTTTTTGGATCGACATAAATCTCAGAATAGTAGAATGGTCGATTTCCGATATTCTTGCTGCTCACCTTTTTCCAATTTGCACCGCCATCATCAGAACGGTAGAGCCCATTCTCTTTGGATTCAATGAGTGCGTATACTCTGGAAGGCATAGATGGAGCGAAGGCAATTCCAATGCGGCCAAGTTCTCCTTTTGGAAGGCCGTTTTTCTCTGTCTTTCGAACCCAAGTATCACCACCGTCGTGGGTCACGTACATGCCCGAACCTGAACCTCCAGAAGTAAAGAACCATGGTTGACGCAAGTAGTGCCACATGCCTGCAATAAGCTTGTTAGGGTTGGAAGGATCCATCACCAAATCCGCACAACCGCTTGTATCGTTCACATAAAGAATTTGCTTCCAGCTCAGCCCATCATCTTTACTGCGGTATACTCCCCGTTCCTTGTTAGGACCCCATGCGGAGCCGGTGGCGGCAGCAAATATAGTCTTTGGGTTACTTGGGTCAATGATGATTCTATGAATCGTTTTTGTTTTCTCAAGCCCCATCAACTTCCAGGTCTTTCCGGCGTCGATACTTTTATAGATACCCGCACCTGAAGATTGAGAGTTTCTTGGATTTCCTTCACCTGTACCGGCCCAAATTACGGACGGATTTGATTGTTGAATTGCAATGCTTCCAATGTTTTGAATGACTTGATCGTCAAAAATGGGTTCCCACTTGATTCCCCCGCTGCTCGATTTCCAAACACCTCCAGAAGCTGTTCCGATGTAAATGATTTGGGGCTCGCTTCGGACCACATCGATGCTGGTCACTCGTCCGCTCATACCTGCTGGACCAATGGAACGTGCTTTATAATTCTCTATTTGCTTGAAGTCAATGCTTTGACCAAAGCCGATGATGCTAAGAAAAAGAAATAGCTTGCTTAAAAGGATCTTCATTTTTTATGCTTTTCAATCAGTTCTTTGACCTCAGTCCAATTGTAGAGGCCACCAATATTTCGATCGTCAATATATACGTCGGCTTCAATCAGCCTAGACATTCCATTGGCGAACACCTCTCCGGGTTCGTTGGCATTGTAGGCGTAAAAATCTAGGCCATTTTCTTTGCAATAGCTTTTGGCATCATCCAAGGTCCGTCCATGGCGGTACGTCCATAAAATGAGTCTATAACCATCGGCTTGAAGTTCCTTGAGCACCTCAATCGCATGCGGAATTGCTTTCCCAATCTTTGGAAATGCGTGCTCCACGATGGTACCGTCAAAATCAACAGAGATGATCATTCTTTATTTTTTTGAGAAACCTCCAAATAAACGTGAGAGAAACGGACGCTTTCTACCGGCATCTATACCCGCACTTTCCATTTCTTGCAAGTCTTGCCAGATTTCTCCCCAGGATTTCATGCCGCCTATGTTTCGGTGGCTCACGAAGACATCACAAATAATCTTCCTGCTGTCCTTTTCAGGATCATACTTCTCTTCGGGGTATGAGGTGTTCAATCCGTAGAACTCAACTCCATTCTTGGAACAGTATTCAACAGCCTCCTCTAGTTCTTGACCAGTTCGTGTCGTCCAAAGGATAATGTTGTGCCTATTCTTATGGATTTCACGCAGCGTTTCAAAGGCAAATATTTTGGGGTCACCGATTTTGGGGTAACGGTCTTCCACAATAGTTCCATCAAAATCAACTGCTATTAGCACCTACAGTTTTTTAGAGGTCAGAACTTTTAAGTCCGCATCCAATTCATAAAGGATGGGCGAGCCGGTAGGTATTTCGCGTTGAAGGATCTCATCTGGCCTCAAGTTCTCAAGATGCATAATGAGTGCTCTTAAACTGTTTCCGTGCGCCGAGATGACAGTAGTTTTACCTGCTTTGAGAACGGGAGCAATAAACTCTTCAAAATAAGGAATCACGCGATCGGCAGTATCCTTTAGGCTCTCCCCATTGGGAGGAGCTATATCATATGACCTGCGCCAGATATGAACCTGTTCTTCTCCGTACTTTTCCCGAGTATCATTTTTATCCTTTCCTTGAAGGTCGCCATACATGCGCTCGTTCAAGGCCTTGTCTTTTATTACGTTTAGATCAGATTGACCCATTCCTTCAAGCAATATGTCGAGGGTTCGATTCGCTCGTTTTAGAACGGATGAAAAAGCCGCATCAAAATGCATCGACTTTAACTTCTTACCGGCCTCTTTAGCTTCAATAAGTCCGTTATGTGATAAATCAACATCCACCCAGCCGGTGAATTTGTTTTGAAGATTCCATTCAGATTGTCCGTGACGGATGATAACCAGTTTAGCCATGAAATGTTCTTTTAGGGGCTGCCAAATTTAATTATTCAAGAAC
>CAXAIH010000189.1:0-4133 GCA_963968755.1 uncultured Flavobacteriales bacterium | reverse complement strand
GCTTAACAGCAATCAGCAAACAGAAGTCTTGACCTCTGCGTTCTTCTTTCACAAATTTGAAAAACTAATTCAACCACCATGAAAAAATTTGTCTCACTATTTTCAGCAGCAATCCTCGGAGGTCTCTTCAGTGTTTTTGTCTTTAACAGGTGGTTCCCTCAAAAGGAACAAATTGTAGTGCATGAACAAGGCATGGCTATCAGCACTGTTGATGGCGGAATTCCCAATCTTCCGTCACAAGTTCCTACCGATTTCATAGGAGCATCTTCCAAAAGTCTCGATGCTGTAGTCCACGTTAAAACTGTGGTAGAAGGTCAGGAGCAATATATGGATCCTTGGATGCAGTTTTTTTTTGGTCAAAGCGGGGCGCAGCGACCTAAGCGTTCTCAGGTCGGAAGTGGATCTGGCGTCTTAATAAGCGAAGACGGTTACATAGTAACCAACAACCACGTTATAGAAGGAGCAAACTCAGTTGAAATTACCTTGAACAACAAGAAAACTTATCAAGCCAATGTTATTGGTCGTGACCCAGCCACTGATCTGGCCGTTTTAAAAATTGAAGATCACAATCTTCCCTTCCTCGAGTTCGCAAACTCCGATGCGGTTCAAGTAGGCGAATGGGTGTTGGCCGTGGGAAATCCTTTCAATCTAAATTCCACTGTAACAGCAGGGATTATTTCAGCTAAAGCGCGAGACATCAACATTCTTCGATCCGATGCAAAAAACGGCTTACCTCCTATTGAATCCTTCCTGCAAACAGATGCCGCAGTAAACCCCGGTAACAGTGGTGGCGCCCTGGTAAATACAAAAGGTGAACTCTTAGGGATTAATGCGGCCATTAAGAGTAACACAGGCTCGTATACCGGTTACTCTTTTGCAATTCCTTCAAACATTGCGGCTAAAGTAGTCCGCGACTTAAAGGACTTTGGAGCAGTTCAACGTGCCTTCATAGGAGTATCGATTCGGAACATTGACAATGAGCTTGCGACAGAGGAAGGTATTGATGACCTAAATGGCATATACATTCTAGATGCCAGCAAAGGCGGAGCTGCGGAAAGTGCAGGCATCAAAAAAGGCGACATCATACGCAAAGTAGGTGACTATAAAGTGAGCGATGTTCCATCTCTGCAAGAGAAGCTTTCGGCATACCGCCCCGGTGATAAGGTTCTAATTGGAGTCCAGCGCGACGGCGAGGAAAAAGAATACCTCCTTGAATTGAAAAACCGCTTTGGGGAGATCGCCATAGTGAAGGATGCTTCGTCGAAATTGAGAGCTGAACTTGGAGCCACTTTTGAAGCGGTTTCAAAGTCAGAACTGCAATCCTTAGAACTCACGAATGGAGTTCGGGTAAAGGAATTGAACAAGGGCAAACTTTTGAAGAGCGGTGTACGTGAAGGCTTCGTGATTTCAAAAATCGACAACACCAAAGTATACTCAGAGTCTGACGTCTACGAATTTCTTGAAGGTCGCAAAGGTGGCGTACTTTTTGAAGGTAAATATCCAGACGGCACAGAAGGCTATTACGGTTTCGGAATACAATAAGCAGGCATCCCGCTCGACATAATTAAGTGAACTATTTAGGGCTTCTTGCCGTTAAACAAGGGCGTGACTTAATTCACAGGAGCATATTGCATATCTAGTTTATTCAACCTACCTTTGCACGACTCAATTCGAAGGGGGAATTTAATCACAAACTTAATCTCAGGATTCTGATTATGAGGCAGTTAAAAATTACCAAATCCATCACAAATCGCGAGAGTAAATCGCTTGACAAGTACCTATCGGATATTTCCAGAGAAGGAATGATCAACGCCGAGATGGAGGTGGAATTGGCAAAGAAAATAAAAGAGGGCGATCAGCGCGCTCTTGAGAAAATGGTCAAGGCCAACCTGAGATTCGTCGTTTCTGTCTCAAAACAATACCAGAATCAAGGCCTTACTCTTCCCGACCTCATCAACGAAGGAAACTTAGGACTTATCAAAGCAGCACAACGTTTTGATGAAACACGTGGTTTCAAGTTCATTTCATATGCTGTATGGTGGATTCGCCAGAGCATTCTTCAAGCCATTGCTGAGCAATCCAGAATTGTTCGCCTTCCCTTGAACCAAGTAGGTTCTTTGAACCGCATCAACAGAACAGTATCTCAGTTAGAGCAAGAATTCGAACGCCCACCTTCAGACATTGAAGTGGCAGAGGCCTTGGACATTACTTCAACGAAAGTAAAAGACACTTTAAAAATTGGTGGACGACACGTATCTATGGATGCTCCCTTTAAAGAAGGAGAGGATCACGGATTGATTGACGTTTTACCAAACAACGATGTCCCATCGGCGGATAGCGATTTAATGCGTGAATCACTGGTTCGCGAGATTGAGCGTTCGTTGCAGATTCTGAGTGAACGTGAGCGTGACGTACTCAAGTTGTACTACGGCATTGGCTCACTGCATGAGCATACACTTGACGAAATTGGTGACAAGTTTGACTTGACTCGAGAGCGTGTTCGTCAGTTGAAAGAAAAAGCAATTCGGCGCCTGCGGAACAATTCGCGCAGTCGACTTCTCAAAGCTTATTTAGGCCAGTAATTAGAAATACCAACTTCTCATTTCGAATGTCATTAGCAGATACCGGAGTTCTTAAGTATAACGAAGAACTCGAGGCTCACCTTGCAAAAGAAAAGGCTGCCGCCAAGCTCCAAGGAATTATTGGAAAACTACTCTACGAGCAATCTTTAGAACTCGTTCTTTTCAGAAATCATCTTGTAGACCGAAGCACTTCCGAAATTGTGGAATTACATAATTACGCCAAAAAAGTAGTTCAAAAGCCCATTCGCGTTCAGACGTCTATGGAGCTTGCCGACTTACTTTTGGACATGAAACTAAGCCCTTCCAAGATTGACATCGGCCGCTTGTCTAGCGAGTGGGACGAGGAGAAACAGAACTATTCTTCCAAGGAAGATTTCCTCAACGACAAATTGGGTGACTTTAAAAACTCACCGAACGGTTTTAACCCGAGAGATGTCGTCCTTTATGGCTTTGGCAGAATCGGTCGTTTGGCTGCACGTGAGCTCATCAAGCAAGCAGGTAAAGGTCTTCAGCTTCGACTAAGAGCAGTTGTTGTTCGTAACAATGACCCAGCGCAACTTCACAAGCGTGCTTCTCTTCTCAAGATGGACTCTGTTCATGGTGAATTTAAAGGTACCGTAGAGGTAGAAGAAGAAGACAGATGTTTACTCGTTAACGGTCAGCGCATTCACTTCATAGCTGCGAACGATCCTACTGAAATTGACTACACTCAATATGGAATTGAAAACGCGGTTGTAATCGATAATACTGGAGCTTTTAGAGACCGAGAAGCGCTAGGTAAGCACCGTCAATCTATAGGAGTAGACAAAGTATTGTTGACTGCCCCTGGAAAAGGAGTACCCAACATTGTTTATGGAGTGAATCACAAGGAATTCGATGTTGATTCTGAAAACATCTATTCTGCTGCGAGCTGTACAACGAATGCCATTTCAACTGTGCTTAGCGCTGTAGAAAAAGACTTCGGAGTTCTTAAAGGACATATCGAAACTGTTCATAGCTACACAAACGATCAAAACCTTCTTGACAATATGCACAAGAAGACACGTCGTGGAAGATCTGCAGCGGTGAATATGGTGATTACGGAAACAGGTGCTGGAGCAGCTGTAACTAAGGTAATGCCTGATTTTAAGGATAAACTCACAGCAAGTGCGGTTCGTGTCCCTACACCAAATGGATCTTTGGCAATTCTAAGTTTGGAGTTGAACAAGGAGACGAGTGTGGATGACTTGAATGCAAGTATGAAGCGTGCTGCTCTAGAGGGCAATTTGATCAACCAGATACATTATTCTATTGCCGAAGACCTCGTTTCAAACGATATCATTGGCAATACTTGTTGTTCCGTTTTTGACAGCTGCGCCACCATCGTTCATCCAAACGGGAAGAACGTTGTGATGTACGTGTGGTACGATAATGAGTTTGGCTATACCAAGCAAGTTATTCGCCTTGCCAAACGTATAGCTAAAGTGCAACGCCTGAGCTACTCCTAAGCCGCGCAATCAAAACTTCACGCGGAGGCCATTCTCTCTGTAAGGAATTTGTGGAGATGCATGC
>CAXAIH010000188.1:0-4158 GCA_963968755.1 uncultured Flavobacteriales bacterium | reverse complement strand
GCATTTAGCACGGCCACAACCCCTGCGAGGGTGATTCCACTTGCGCCAAAAACGAAAAAGCTGTTTTGGCCAGTAACTGCTGAGTAGATAAGAAAGAAAAGACCAAATATTGTTAAAACACTCGGTGCGATGATGTTGCGTGGGCTTATCTCCATTTTTAAGCGTGCTTTTGTTACAGAACTCGACAAAACTACAATTTTTATGATACCATCATATTCTCTTAGAAGGCCTGAATACAGGGGGTTATAGCTCTTTACAAAAGCGTAATTTAGCTCGGTGTTAAAAGAGCAAGGATTCCTCAAAAAAGAACTCGGTCACGAACCGACCGAAGATCAAGCCCAAGCCATTTCCTTGCTTTCTAAATTTTTAGACGGATCAAGTGCAGCTGATACCTTTGTTCTAAGGGGCTACGCGGGCACAGGAAAAACCAGTTTGGTTCGAGCTATCGTTCGCTCTTTAGCGAAAACCAAGCAGTCCTACCTATTGATGGCTCCTACTGGAAGAGCAGCAAAAGTTTTGTCGTCCTATACCGGCCGTCCGGCGTACACAATTCACCGATCAATTTACAGAAGGTCAGATGACTCCTACGGTGGTGGGCGCTTCGTGCTTCAAGAGAATAGAAAAAAGGATGCTCTTCTTATTATTGACGAGGCTTCCATGATCAGCGATGAGTCTGATTTTGGTGGCGTAAGTGTGCTGCGCGATTTGATTGAGTATTGCCAGAACGGAGTAGATAACAAACTGCTATTTATTGGAGACTTAGCTCAATTGCCGCCTATTGGTTCCGTTTTATCTACTGCGCTCAATCCTAAGAAATTGAAGAGTAATTACGATCTCACGGTAGTTTCTTGCGACATGCGCGAGGTCGTTCGTCAGGCATTAGACTCAGGAATTTTACTCAACGCAACTCGCATGCGCCAGCAATTGGCCACTAAGGAATATCAGCCTCGTTTTGGCCTAGCTCCCGATGTACACAAGGTGGACCCTTATGAACTCACAGAAGCGCTGGCCGATGCCTATACCAATCGAGGTGATTATCAAGTGATCGTGCTCACGCGTTCTAACAAACGAGCCAATCAGTTCAACGAACAGATTCGTCGACAAATTCTGTGGAGGGAAGAAGAAATTGAAGCTGGAGATCGTCTGATGGTGGTCAAGAACAACTACCTCTGGGCACCCAAGCACGGAATAGGGGATTTCATTGCCAATGGCGATATGGTTGAAATTCGAAAAATCATTCGCACAGAGGAGCTGTGTGGCTTGCGGTTCGCAGATGCCGAACTTCTCTTATTGGACTCTGAGGAATCCAAAGTTTTTGAAGCCAAAATCATGCTTGATGTGCTGCATCACAATGGGCCTAGTTTAGGTGAGACAAAACTCACTGAAATGCGGGAAGCCGTTGTTGAAGAGTACATGGATTTAAACAAGACCGAGCGGCGTCAAAAGTTGAAAGAGAATCCCTATTTGAATGCGCTGCAAGTGAAGTTTGCCTATGCAGTGACCTGCCACAAAGCGCAAGGTGGGCAATGGAATGAAGTATTCATTGATCAAGGATATTTAACTGAGGACATGTTAAATCAAGAGTATTTGAGATGGTTGTACACAGCCTTCACACGAGCCACTGAAAAGGTATATTTGGTTCAATTCAGGGAAGATTTTTTTGAGCTATGAAGTATTGGTTTGGTCGTTTTGTGTTGTGGCTTGCAGGAGGTTGGAAGATGAAAATGGAGTTGCCTTCTCACATAAGAAAAGGTGTTCTTGTCGCCGCACCACATACCAGCAATTGGGATTTTATTATCGGACTTGCTGGCTTGTTTGTCATGCAAACCAAGCTTCGGTATTTGATTAAGAAGGAGGTTTGGGTTTTCCCGTTCAGCATCTTTTTAAAGTGGAGTGGAGGAATACCCGTTGATCGCTCCAAGCCAAATCACCTTACCGATACCTTGATTGATCTTTTGAATAATTCAGATGAACTCCTGTTGTTGTTCCCTCCCGAGGGTACGCGTTCTAGGGTTAAAAAATGGAAGACGGGCTTCTATCGAGTCGCCATAGATACCAAGCTACCGCTGGTGCTCGGCTATTTGGATTTTAAGAGAAAGTTAGGTGGCTATAAAGAGTACTTTGAGCCTAAAGGCAATCTTCATGCAGATTTGGAGAGAATGGAGAAGTACTACAGCGGCATTACCGGAAAGCATCCCGAGAAGTTTAACCCAGAATTTTACGTTCGAGAGAAATGACTAAGGTGCAGGACCCTGGATTAGGTGAACGTTTTCTCGCGGAATCGAAGCGGATCACCAACAAAGATGGAAGCTTCAATGTACGTCGAGTAGGTTCAGATGGAGCGTAATCAGAATGTGGATCTTAATCTTTTCGACCTCCAAGGCAGGCTCCTTAGCAATGTGTATTTGGAAGAATTAGCTCCTTCATTTGAATTCCAGCTTGCTAAACTGATGGAAGCATTGCCAAAAAACAAGTACATCCTAGAGATGCGAACAGAAGACGGTTTTATTTGGAGGAAGAAACTATTGGTGGATTAAGAATCGGACTTATTCATATAGGCCAATTTCTCCGAGCGACCTTTTTTTAAGCCTTTCCTTCCGGGCTTTATGCCGGCTCTCAAGGCTCTTTGTTCTTCTTCAGGAAGCTGAATGATTTCTTTGCACTCGTCTGAGCAGCTGTTCTCCATCTTCTTCTTGCAATCCGGACATTGAATGAACAAGAGGTTGCATCCATCATTCGCACAGTTGGTGTGCTCATCGCAAGGAGATCCGCACTGATGGCAATGAGCAATAACCTCATTGGAAATCCGCTCTCCCAAACGGTCATCGAAGACGAAGTTTTTCCCTCGGTACTTCGCATCCAGGTCTTCGTCCTGAACTTCATGCGCATACTTAATGATACCCCCGTCGAGTTGATATACATTCTGGTACCCGCGGTGTTTGTACCAGGCGCTGGCCTTCTCGCAACGAATGCCACCAGTACAATACATCATAATGTTCTTGTCTTTGTATTCTTCAAGAAGCTCATCAATCACATTTAAGGAACCACGGAAGGTATCTACGTCGGGCGTCATAGCTCCTTCGAAATGACCCACTTCGCTTTCATAGTGGTTTCTCATATCCACAAGAATCACATCACCCTTGTCCATCATGTCATTCCACTCCTGAGCCGTAAGGTGTTGTCCTTTGTTTGAAACATCGAAGGTTTCATCATTTAAGCCATCCGCAAGAATCTTGTCGCGAACTTTGAGCTTGAGCTTATAAAAGGACTTACCGTCGTCCTCTACAGCATAGTTGAGACGCACTCCGCGTAGGAATACAATCTCCTCGAGATCTGATTTGAATTCTTCAAGAACTGCCGTAGGAACAGAGATTTGGGCGTTGATGCCTTCGGTGGCAACATGGACTCGTCCGAATACATTGAGCTTTTCCCAGCGGAGGTAGAGGTGGTCTCTAGAGACCTGCGGGTTTCCGATGCGTGCATATTTATAGAACGAGATGGTGGTACGTGACTCATCACTACGTTCAATTTGCTCTTTCAGTACCCGCTTATCGACTTTGTTGTGCAATTTCATGTTACAAACAATTGTGATTTGCGGTCTTGCAAAGGTAATCAATGGGTAGATGTGAAGATGCGAAGATCCGCCATCGCTTCGCTCCTTCGGACAAGTGTGGAGATGTGGAGATGTGGAGATGGGAAGATGCGGAAATATGAAGATGCGGAGATGTACAAATGGAACTATTTCCTTATAGTGGAAATGATCTTCCCTAATATTCTGACGATGCTTTCCAATTCATCAAGAAGATTGTCTGGATTGGGCAAGGAATCGGAATCTCGACTCAGAATAATCCGAGAATTTACCGGCTGCCCAAGCTTCTTTAAAGGCTATTTTTTTATTGTGTCGAAAATCGGCCTTGCTTTCTGCTCCTTGTGGCTCGAAAACGTTTGCTCCAATCGAAGTTCCTGAGCGAAGGAGCAAGACTTATCTAGAATGAGGTTAGATTTCACTCTACAAATGACTAGAACTCAAAATATCTGAGGCGAATAATGATATAATTCCAAGGTCAAAGCGGCTAGATTTAAAATCTTCACAACTCCATGTCCGCTCATCAATGGTGCCGTTAGTCACCCGTCCTCACCGGACTCGCACGCTCAAAC
>CAXAIH010000187.1:0-4214 GCA_963968755.1 uncultured Flavobacteriales bacterium | reverse complement strand
GTACCTATCATGACGCCAAAGCTGTCCTCCTATTGGCTGTATTTCGTCACCTCTACTTCCTACAGCTTAGCTTCCTCCTTGGTGGATAGTATGAAGGTAGAGGTCGTTTGTAGAAACCATGAGTTGAATGAACTGCTAGATATTCAAACCATCTCATACACAGACGCTTTGAAGCGTGCATTTAACAAGATTGAAAACAACGAAACCATTTCAAGCTGGAAGGATGCCTATCAAAGCAGTGATAGCAAAATCAACATCACTGAATTTATCCATGTTCCTGTTCATGGATGCTCTAAGGACCAACGTGTTCAAGAAGTCATGGA
This sequence comes from uncultured Flavobacteriales bacterium, assembly GCA_963968755.1. Lineage (GTDB taxonomy): Bacteria > Bacteroidota > Bacteroidia > Flavobacteriales_G > Salibacteraceae > UBA4419. The sequence goes on along the minus strand of CAXAIH010000187.1, from coordinate 3,891 downwards.
CAGAGCAGCATGCATCGATAAGATTTGGAGCATTGGCGGCAACAACGGCTGGTACTACGGCAATTGGTTGTGGCGTCTTCGTGGTTTCATGGATAAGCTCGTTGGAGGTGTTGGGCTAAGAAGAGGCCGTACAAACCAAAACAGCATATCTGCCGGCGACTCGCTCGACTTTTGGAGAGTGCTTTATTCCAACCGCGATGAAGGAAGGTTGCTGCTTTTTGCGGAGATGAAACTACCAGGTGAGGCCTGGCTCGAGTTCAGTCTTAAAAATGGACAATTGACTCAGACGGCCACCTTCAGGCCCCTCGGTCTTGCTGGAAGACTTTACTGGCTGGCGGTCTTTCCCTTCCACGGCTTCATCTTTCAGGGGATGATCAACAAACTTGCACACTGAGATTTTGTGAAGTTCAGAGCGCTTAGATTAGGAACTGGGGAAACGTAGCCCTTGCCTCCCACCCGCTTTTATCCTTTATTTGAAGAAGTATTAACCGAAGCCCTTTTAACATCAGCACTTCACGGAAAATCGGATTTTTTGCAGGACCCTCAGGATTGATACTTATCCTATTGATACAGCCTTTTGAAGCAGAGCTCGTGAACAAGGTTTTGGCCGTCGCCTTTTGGATGCTGAGCTGGTGGATTCTTGAAGTGTTCCCCATCTACATCACGGCCCTGCTTCCTATGGTGTTCTTTCCTGCTCTTGGCATTCTCAATCTTCAAGAAACCTTTATGCCTTACGGAAGTCCGATTGTATTCCTATTTCTTGGAGGATTCATAATTGCGCTCGCTATGGAAAAACGAAGGCTTCATGAGCGCATTTCCTACGGGCTCATTCGTCTCACGGGAACCAAACCAAGGCAAATCATACTCGGCTTCATGATTGCCGCAGCGCTAGTAGCCATGTGGATATCGAATACGGCCACTACAGTCATGCTCTTACCCATCGCCATTTCAGTAACTGAGCTGCTTAAAGAACAGAGCAAGGACGAAGAGCTTTTGTCTCGTTTCCGCTTGGTTCTGATGTTGGGAATCGCATATGCGGCCAATATTGGTGGGACGATGACCCTCATTGGAACACCTCCAAATCTTGTATTTGCCGGCTATTACTTCGACACCTTTGGTCAAGATTTTCTCTTTTCGCAATGGTTTATCTATGGAATTCCCACCGGCGGCATCCTCTTGTTTTTGGCCTATAACATCCTTACGAAACTCATTTACCCGATACGGGGTGATGAAATAAACGGTGTTCAAGAACTTATTCAAACGAAGTGGACGAACTTGGGCAAGATGTCACGCGGAGAACTCGCGGTTTTGACAGTGTTTGGTCTTACGGTATTCCTCTGGATTTTCGCTCAATCCATCAACGAGCTCATCGGGCAAAGTATGCTCAACAATACGAACATTGCCATGTTCGGTGGCATTCTGATGTTCGTATTTCCCGTGAACTGGAAAAAAAGTGAGTTCATCATCGATTGGAAAAGCACCGTAAAACTCCCTTGGGGTATCCTCCTACTTTTTGGCGGGGGTTTGTGTTTGGCTAAGGGGCTTGAAACAGCCGGAATCATACAGGCAATTGGCGACTTCGTTGCAAACGAAATGGATTTGAGCCCTTACTTCCTCGTTCTCATCTTAACCGCATTTGCCCTATTTGCAACCGAAATCATGTCGAATGTAGCCTTGGTGAGTGTGCTGCTACCCGTAGTTCTTGGAATTGCACAAAGTACAGGCGTGGACCCACTCCTGTTATCCATTCCAGTGACCTTAGCAGCTAGTTGCGCCTTTATGATGCCGATCAGCACGCCACCAAATGCTGTCGTATACTCCAGCGGGTATGTCTCTGTGAAGCAAATGATGCACGCGGGCTTTTGGTTGAACTTGGTTTCGGTGATTGTGATTGTACTGGTTGTGATGGCGGTTCTAGGATAAGAGCATTCAGCTCATCAGGTAGCCATTCTCAATAAAAGGCCTTTATAAAACACCGGAAAGTGCTTAGAAGCTTTATTATGGCTCTTTCCATGGGTATAGCGCAAAGGACAACATCCAGGACCTGCTAACTGAAGAAGTCCTTAAAAGAGGCTCCATTCGAGTCTTCCGGCTTCGCTAGAAGTTCAATGTTTTTTTGTTGGGATTTTACTACCGAAGCCTAGCGCCGAAAAGTCTCCTAATTCCTGCATAGAAATGCCCTAGAAAGCTACTTTTGCAGCTCAAAGAAATCCAACTCTTCCGCACTATGGCAAGCCACAAAATCATCTACACCAAAACCGACGAAGCACCTGCCTTGGCAACCCAATCTTTGCTTCCTATCATCAAAGCCTTCACCTCAAAAGTGGGCATCGAAGTAGAGATGCGAGATATCTCTCTAGCCGCACGAATCCTTTCGGCCTTTCCTGAATTTTTAACTGATGCGCAGAAGCAGACAGATGATCTAAGTGAATTGGGTGAAATGGTTAAGCGAGCTGATGCGAACATCATCAAACTTCCGAACATCAGTGCTTCCATACCTCAGCTTAAGTCTGCCATCAAAGAGTTGCAATTGCAAGGTTACGCTGTGCCGAACTATCCAGACGAGACTTCATTTAAAGAAGCAAAAAGCATCAAAGGGCGTTACGATAAAATAAAGGGAAGCGCAGTAAACCCCGTACTTCGAGAAGGAAACTCCGACCGTCGAGCACCGAAAGCAGTCAAAGAATACGCACGCAACAACCCACATTCCGTAGGAGCGTGGAGTTCAGATTCGAAATCGCATGTGAGCAGCATGAGTGAGGGCGATTTTTATGGAAGTGAGCAAAGTGTTTGTGTCGATGCAGCTACTGATGTGCGCATCGAATTCAAAGGCAAGGATGGCGAAGTGAAGGTTCTAAAAGAAAAGACGGCTTTGCTTGCAGGCGAAGTGATTGATACAGCCTTTATGAGCAAAAATGCCTTGAGTGCATTCTTGAAAAAAGAGCGTGAGAACGCAAAAGACCAAGGGGTGCTATTCTCAGTACACCTGAAGGCCACCATGATGAAGGTGAGCGATCCAATTCTGTTTGGACATGCCGTACGCGCTTACTTCTCCGAAGTTTTTGAAAAACATGAATCAGCCATTAAGGAAGCGGGCATTACACCAAACAACGGTCTTGGCAATCTATTATCTGAGATCACACAACTGCCAGCAGATACCCGCAAAGAAGTTTCCGCTGACATTGCCGCAGGTTTAGAAAACGGACCTGATTTGGCCATGGTAGATTCCGACAAAGGGATTACCTGTCTTGACGTTCCAAGCGATGTCATCATCGATGCCTCAATGCCAGCGATGATTCGTAACTCTGGTAAAATGTGGAATAAGGAAGGGAAATCGCAGGATACGAAAGCCATCATCCCAGACCGTTCTTATGCCGGTATTTACCAAGCCACAATTGAGGATTGCATTGAGCACGGTGCTTTAGACCCAACGACCATGGGAAGCGTTTCTAATGTTGGCCTCATGGCGCAAAAAGCAGAAGAGTATGGCTCGCACGACAAGACCTTCGAAATGTCTGCAGCTGGAACGCTAAGTGTTGTTGACGCAGATGGCAAAACGCTCATGAGTCATGACCTTGAGGAGGGTGACATCTTCAGAATGTGCCAGGCAAAGGATGCTCCAATTAAGGATTGGGTTAAGCTTGCCGTGAAACGTGCAAGAGAGACTGGTAACTCTGCCATTTTCTGGTTAGACGAGAAAAGAGCCCACGACCGTCAAATTATTGCCAAAGTGAATAGCTATCTATCTGAGCACAACACCGAAGGTTTGGAACTTCACATCATGGCTCCCGCCGAGGCAACGAAGTTCTCCTTAGCCCGAATTCGGGAAGGAAAGGATACCATCTCGGTGAGTGGAAATGTATTGCGCGACTATTTGACAGACCTCTTCCC
>CAXAIH010000186.1:0-4246 GCA_963968755.1 uncultured Flavobacteriales bacterium | reverse complement strand
TTACTACAACATTAAGGACAGTATTTTACTGGGGCAATCTGATGCATATATAGGATTCTCTGGCTCTTCCACAAATGGAGCTGGATTTCAATCACACGCCGTATGCATTCATCATACTGCGCTGACCAACCTAACTGATACTGTTCTCTGTAAGGGAGACAGCCTCGAAATTGAAGTTCCTTACTACGGGACAAGTTACAGCTGGACACCTGCCACCGGTGTCTCTAATACTGCGATTCGAAACCCGAAATTTTCCCCTCCTACTACTACGACCTATGTTCTTACGATGACAGACAGTTGTGGTAACGTCGTGTTAGACTCATTTAATATTGAACGGAATGATATCCAAGTGACCTCCTCCCCAATAATCGGTAATCGATGTTCGTTGGACACGACACTTCTGCTGTTCTCTATTTCGGGCGGCTTTGTAGACTCAAACGAATTTGTTTATCTCTGGGATGACGGATGGAAAGATTCACTTCATAGAGTGAGCCCCGCTTCCAACGCGACCTTTGTTGTAACGGTCGAGGATACGGCAGGGTGTTCAGATACCGCGATGTGGAGTATTGTCACGGATACACTTCCTCTGGTGAATTTGGGCTTTGGAAGTGGTCCTATATGTGAGGACGACACCATCATAGTGACAGCTCCTTCAAATCCCTCGTATTCATATTCTTGGTTTCCTGGCGGAAGTACGGCTGACACCTTAATTGTAGATACAACAATTACTGTTGTACTCTCTGTTACAAACTCTACCCCTTGCATCGGGAAGGATACAGCCTCCTTCACCTGGGTTCCAAGGCCTGTGGTGAATCTTGGACCGGACTCATCCCTTTGCGATGGAGAGAACATGACATTAAATGCCTCGAATACGGGAGCTTCTTTTGCGTGGAGTCCTTTGGCGCCAGACACGCAGCACGTTTTTATAGATTCTGCAGGCACTTATGCAGTAACCGTTACCGACGGTAACAATTGCAGCACCTCTGATTCTGTAGTCGTCACAATTGACACTCTTCCAGTTTTTAGTTTAGGTCCCGACACTGCTCTTTGTCAAGGTGATACTCTTTTCATTGACGGTGGCCCAAATTATCAAGCCTACATTTGGTCGAATGGTACTTTTTCAAGAACCAATCAGCTAACCGCCACTGGATCTATTAGCCTTGTGCTCGTAGATTCGAATGACTGCCAAGGATCGGCTAATATTAGTCTAGTCGTTGACACCCTTCCTACGATTGATTTAGGGCCTGATACCACTGTATGCGACCTAGACAGTATCGTGCTCTTTGCATACAATGGACTTCAGTCCATTAAATGGAACGACGACACTCTGCTAACTAACGATAGCCTTATTCTCAAAACAGCAAAAGACTATTGGATTGAAATTATCGATTCCAATGGCTGCGTTGGAGCTGATACAATGACTTTTGGTCTAGACACTTTACCTACCATATTCTTGGGTATCGATACCTCAATTTGTGACGGCTTTTCAATCCAACTTGATGCTGGAACCGGTTATGCGTTATATACATGGGTAAACAACGGAAGTAGCAACAACTTGCTAAGTATAGATACCACTGGAACCTATTTCTTGGGAGTGATTGATTCCAACGAGTGTGTGGCATCAGACACGATGAACTTGACTATTGATACATTGCCACGTATTGATCTAGGTAATGATACTTCTATTTGTTTTGGAGACTCTAAAACTTTTGATGCTGGCAGTGGATATCAAAGTTACCTATGGAATGTGGGTGGCTCGACAAGAACGATTTCCGTTGACAGCGCTTTTACGTACTCAGTAACAGTAACGAACTCAAATGGCTGTATAGATGCTGACACAGTAGTTATGGGCATAAACCAACTACCTGTGGTGAACTTAGGGCCAGACAGAGAGTTATGCGTCGGCGTAGCGGTGAATGAGACCTTGGATGCAGGCCCCGGCTATGTGAATTATGCCTGGAGTGTTGGGGGGTCTGGACCGGCTGCTACTCACAGGACAGTGGTTGTCACGGGCCAAAATGATTTCAGTGTAACCGTAACTGACATCAACGGATGCATGGACGACGATACGATCAATGTCTTCGCAGTACACCTTCCGGCTGTAAGTTTAGGAATTGATACAGTATACTGTGAGGGTGATGCTTTTATTAAAGTGCTCAATACCGGATCTGGATTCATCGGGCACATTTGGAGAAACATTAACCTTCCAGCGGGTAACGACACGATTTCAAAGAATGGCCAGCTGCTTTTGGTCGATTCTGCCGGAACTTATGTGGTAGACATCATTGAACTCTTCAACGGCCGTAATTGTATTAATTCAGACACCATACAAATCATAGAAAACCCACAACCCCTCGTTGGAATTGAAGGAGATATCACCTTTTGCGAAACAGACTTCGGATCAGGCTTTACCTACAACATCGACGCGACGCCAGGAGCTGGAAACACATATCAGTGGAACACAGGTGAATCAACGTCTTCGATTGTGGCTACGACCAATGGATTCTTTACAGTTACAGTAACGACCACAGCAACCGGCTGCAAGGACACGGAGACATTTGAGATAAAGGAAGAAGAGCTTCCTTTTCTAGACCTATCAAACGATACCTTGGTGTGCGATGGTGAGCAAACGAAGTTCGATGCTTACAATACTGGATATACCTACATCTGGGAATCTATTACCGATTTAATTGCGGATACCGGAGTCATTATTAATATGGTTGATTCAGCAATCTGGATTACAGATTCAGGTCGATTCAGAGTTACAATCAGCAATAGTATATGCACACTTTCAGATACTGTGGATGTTGAGTTTGATGTATTTCCACAAGTTGATTTAGGCGGTGACTTCACGCTTTGTACTGGAGATAATTTCCTACTCGATGCAACTTTTGAAGAGTCTGATGTTGTTTATCTCTGGCAGGATGGCTCTACGGAACCAACCTACATTGCCAATGCAACGGACTTGTACACTGTAGAAGTGTCAAATAGATGTGGCGTTGATCTCACCAATATTTACATCTCCTTCGAAGACTGTAGCAATATTTGGGTTCCGAATACTTTCACCCCAAATGATGACGGAGACAATGACTACTTTAAAGTATATACACTTGAAGATTTCTTGGAGTACTCCTTGGAAGTTACTGATCATTGGGGAAATGTTGTCTATGCGAACAACAATCAAGAGTTAAGATGGGATGGAACTTCTTTCGCAGGAAATGATCTACCCGTTGGAACATACGTCTACAAAATAGAGTACAAAAGTCGCTACGAAGTTTTGGGACCTGAAGGAGCCCCAACCCGCGAGCTCGTCGGCATGGTGAACATCGTTCGCTAAGCTACTCTTCTACTTTCTGCCCGCCATTCTCCATTAAAAAGCTCTTAATAAACGGGTCTAAATCTCCGTCCATTACTGCTTGAACATTGCTACTCTCGTGATTGGTGCGTAAGTCTTTAACCAACTTGTACGGATGGAAAACGTAATTACGAATCTGACTGCCCCACTCAATTTTCATTTTGCTTCCCTCTAGTTCATCGCGATCCGCTTGTCGTTTTCGAATTTCAAGCTCGTATAGTTTAGACTTCAGCAAACTCATTGCATTGGTCTTATTCTGAAGCTGAGATCTGCTTTCGGTATTCCGAATAATAATACCTGTTGGTTTATGCTCAAGGCGCACCCCGGTCTCTACCTTGTTCACATTCTGTCCTCCAGCGCCGCCAGATCTGAATGTTTCCCATTGAATCTCAGAAGGGTTGACATCAATATCTATAGTGTCATCAACTACAGGATAAACAAAAACAGACGCAAAGGAGGTATGTCTTCTTGCATTCGAATCAAAAGGTGAAATACGCACCAAACGGTGAACTCCATTCTCACCCTTCAAATAGCCGTAAGCGAAATCACCATCAATTTCCAGGGTGCAGGACTTAATCCCTGCTACATCGCCGCCTTGGCGGTCGAGCTCCTTGAGCTTGAAACCAGATTTTTCTGCCCACATCACATACATGCGCATCAGCATCTCTGCCCAATCTTGACTTTCCGTTCCGCCTGCTCCTGAATTGATCTCTACAACGGCTGAGAGCTCGTCACCTTCGCTTGAAAGCATATTCTTAAACTCAAGCTCTTCGAATTTTACGGAGGTCTTTTCGTGAGCCGATTTTAACTCTTCTTCCGAAACTTCGCCTTCTTGAAAAAACTCGAACAAGACTTTCAAATCTTCGAAAGAGGTTTCGACTTGATCAAAGG
>CAXAIH010000185.1:0-4253 GCA_963968755.1 uncultured Flavobacteriales bacterium | reverse complement strand
CGATGAGCGGAGATATTATAATGGCAGTGCCTTCAGAGACGAGAGCAGGAAGTTGGTAGCACATGCTCTTGCCGCCTCCTGTTGGCATAATGACGAAGGTATCCTTGCCGTCTAAGACGTTCTTGATGATGATTTCTTGATCCCCTTTGAAGGAGTTAAAGCCGAAGAAGCGCTTAAGTGCTTCTTGATTATCTAGTGTATCAGCCTGCATCTGTTGGATTCAGCTATTTTTGCTACATTAAAGATAGAACAAAACTTAGGGAAGAAACAAGCATCTTAGCTGAAAATAAAGTCAACATTCTATGATTAATATTCTAGCCTCTGCTGAAAGAACGTTAAGAATCGAGCGCGACTCGATTGGAGGGCTTATTAAACAATTGGGCTCCTCCTTTTCTGAGGCTGTAAAGATCATTCATAACTCAAACGGACGAGTTGTGATCACTGGAATAGGCAAAAGCGCTAATATTTCTCAGAAGATTGTGGCAACCCTGAATTCAACTGGCACCCCTGCTATTTTCATGCATGCTGCAGATGCTATTCATGGTGACTTAGGAAACATCCAAAAAGACGATGTCGTCATTTGTATTTCAAATTCAGGCAATACGGAAGAGATCAAAGCCCTAGTTCCTCTCATTAAACAATTGAAGAACCCATTGGTTGCCATTACTGGAAATCCAGATTCCTTCCTAGGCCGTGAGTCGGACTGCTGCCTCGGCGCCGCCATTGAACAGGAAGCTTGTCCAAATAATTTGGCCCCCACGTCTAGTACAACTGCTCAACTCGCCTTGGGCGATGCAATAGCGGTTTGCCTTTTAGAGCTGAAAGAATTTAGTCCTGAAGATTTTGCGCGTTTTCACCCTGGAGGAAGTTTAGGTAAGAAATTGTACACAACTGTTTCCGACCTCATTACGCAGCAAGAGGCCCCTTCTGTTCAGAAGGATCAATCCGTAGAAGAGGTAATCATTGAAATATCCGCTAAAAGACTTGGCGCCTGTGCCGTTCTGGATGGAAACAACTTAATGGGAATTATAACCGACGGTGATTTGAGAAGAATGCTAGAGAGGGAGCAAGACTTTAGGAGTCTTAAGGCCAGCGACATCATGTCGACGAAGCCGAAGTTCATCGCCTCGAATGAGCTTGCGTCAAAAGCTATGGACTTGATGGAAATGAACAGCATCAGTCAATTGCTTGTTATGAACTCGACGGGTTTTGTTGGGATGATTCATTTGCACGACATTCTGCGAGAAGGTATTGGAAGTTGAGAGCCCTTATTTGTAAGTTTACACACTTATTAAAGAACTATGTCGAGGAAACTATTGGTTATTGCATGTCTAATATTGTTGGCAGGATTTAGTCGACTCATTCCGCATCCCTATAATTTCACAGCCGTTGGGGCCATGGCTCTGTTTGGTGGAGCTGTTATCAAGCCTCGCTCCCTAGCTTTTCTCATTCCAATTCTAACGATGTTTCTAACAGACCTTGTCATTGGTTTCCATGAACATATGGAGGTGGTTTACATAAGCTTTGCACTAGTAGCCTTAATCGGGATTCTTGTGGTTAAGAAAAGAACCGTTGGACGCATCATTGGAGGTTCACTACTAGGCTCCCTCCTATTCTTCCTACTTACAAACCTTGCCGTATGGTATGGCAATCCAACATTCCCTCAAGATTTCAATGGACTTCTAATGTCTTACGCAGTTGCTCTTCCATTTTATGAGAGCAGCGTCTTTGGAAACCTAGCATTGAATTCAGTGATGGGAAATCTATTCTACAGCGGAATTCTATTTACTGCATATGCTTGGGTTGAGAACAGGATGCCTGAGGCTATCAATCAACAGGCTTAGCCACCGTTTCTTTATCCCAAACGAATTTCGAAGCTGATTCGCCGTTCTTGAAGAAGAACTCACCTCCCCAATTGTACTTCACAAATTCATAGAGGTAGCCGCGGCCATCCTTCACTACAATTCGCTTTGTTATAACGCGATTGTTCATTTCTACAATTTCCTCTGTGATTCCATCTGGATACACTTTAGCTAGTGCGCTGATAAACTCATCGCTTTTCTTATCCATGAGGTTAAGCTTCTCTTTCCCGCTTGCGATGCCTGCTAGCGCCTCCGCTTTCATAGAATCTCGCTCAGCTTTTAACTGACGCTCTCTTTCTTCCGTAGCTACTTTTTCAGCTTCTTCTTTCTCACTTTTAAGTCTAGCCGCTTCATCTCTTTTTGACTGTTCTTTAGCTTGACGTTTCGCGTCAAGCTCAGCATTCAAATCAGCCAAATCAGCAGCGGCTCGCTCTCGCTCTTCATCCCTTCTTCGATTCAACTCTGCCAAGAGTCGATCTATTTCAATGGAAGCAAAACCTTCAGAAGGCTTAAGAGCTTTAGCCCCTTGCATTTTAGATAAAGCCACTTCAATATCGTCGTTGGATTCTGCATCCTTCGATTCTGCTAACAATTGACGATAAACCTCATTTGTGGCGATGATGTCCTTTACTTCTTCAATGCTCAGTCGAACACCATCTTCATTCTTTACTTCATAGGCGGCCTCGTACTTGGAGAGGGCTGCTTCATATTCCTGGACCTTCTGAAGTCGCTGCGCTTCTTCTAAGATTATCTCAAAATTCGTGGTTTGCTCAGCGAGAAACTTGACTTGTTCTTTTCTCAGTTTCTTGACTTCCTTCTCAAGGGCATCAACATCAGGCTTCACGGAGCGGATGTAGGCATAATCCCAACCAAAGTTCCCTTCATCTTCGTCATAAAACATGCGTGCCACCGGCTTATCCAAGGTCGCTAAGTCAATTTGCTCAATATTTCGAAACAGAGTTACTTCCCACCCACCAAATTCATGTCCCCATCGTTGATGACTCTCAGGAACTTCTCGTGTGTCTATCTCTATGATCTTGGTCACGTAGCCCTTTTTCTCAAAACGAACAGTATACAAGTGCTCGTAGCTCAAATCAAACTTGAACTTGCCTTTTTGATTAGTCTCGTCCCTGGCTACTCGAATACCATTTTCTTCTACGAGTACTTTGGCGTATTCCAGATTACCCCCATCCTCACGTACAAAACCATCAATTACTACTGGCTTTTGGGAAAGGCTTTGAAGGCCTAAACAAAGAAATAGGCTAAAAATAAAAAGTCGATTCATCTAATACTGTTCTGTTTCTTTCTGCCAGATAAATTCGGTGGTCTGCTTCCCATTTTTCACGAAGAACTCTCCACCCCAGGCATGTCTTATTCGCTTATACTCAACCCCTATATTCCCTTGTACAATGATTCTTCGAGTTATCGTTTTACCACCCTCTTTGTTAACCTCTTCTGTAAGACCTTGCGGATATTGAGTGGCCAATTCACTAACGAATTTATTGTTCGCGTCAACCTGAATGTTCTCAAGCGTATATTCTTTCGGGTCTTTCAGTTTCTTCCCTGAAAGAGGTTTAGCTGAACCAAGTTCTTGGCGACGATCAGCTACTTTTTGCAATTGAAGTTTTGGGTTCAGTTCATCGGGAAATATTTTTGAAGCGCTGGTATATGAATCTCGCGCTCGATCTAAGTTATCCGCATCAAAAGCATTGTCTCCTTGCAAGACCAATAGGTCATAGCGCTTTTTGTTTTCAGCATAGGCCTTACGTTCCGTATTAGCTTTAGCTATTTGGGCTCTAGGATACTCGGCATTAGGCTTCAACTTCAAAGCTTCGCGATAGTATTCAATCGCCGTTGGGTAATCATGATTCTTCATTTCGATGTCACCATCTCTAATGGCTGCATCATAATCAGCTTGGTAAGAGGCTTCTTCTTCTAATAGTTGTGTCAGCAGTGAGTTGTTCTGCTCTTTCACAGGCTCTAGCTCCTTTGCTCGCTTCTTGGTAAATTTGCGTTCAACTACAAACAGGCGCGTGGTCGGTCTATATACATAACGAGCAACAGCTTTTTCGTAAGGCTCAAGTGCCATCCCTTCTGCCTTGCGGAAAAGACGCATTTGAAATCTACCTAGATCGTACCCATATTCCTTGTCCTCGACAGGCATGTCGCGGGTGTCAATCTCTAATCTTTTGGTGACGTAATCGGGTCTTGAGAATTCCAACAAGTAATTACCTCCAAATGGGAGCTCAATCTTCACTTTTCCGAGTGAATCCGAAAGCACGGAGTCTACAGGATTTCCACTTTCCAGTAATTTAACTTGTGCGTTTCGCAGCGGGACATCTCCTTCCAGTAGCTCAGGACTAACAAGTAGATTCTTAAGCACTTGAGAGC
>CAXAIH010000184.1:0-4262 GCA_963968755.1 uncultured Flavobacteriales bacterium | reverse complement strand
AAATAGAGTTTGACGCCGTAAATGGTCGTGAGGTAATCGCTGAGGTTTACATCGGGTGCATGTATTTCGGCTCCCCTCATACGTGCTTCGTGCACATAGAATTCGGTTCGGTAAAAACCACCGAAATTGTTGATCACTCCCACCATAAACTCGAGCGGGTAATGTGCTTTTAGAAACAGACTTTGATAGCTCTCAACGGCGTAGGATGCAGAGTGTCCTTTGGAGAATGCATAACCGGCAAAGCTTTCTGTTTGTCGCCAAATTTCAGCAGTAAGTTCTTCGGAGTAACCTTTCTCTTTGCAATTGGAAAAGAACTTGTCTTTGGCGCCAGAAAACTCTGCGCGCGAGCGGTATTTCCCCGACATTCCCCTGCGAAGTACATCGGCCTCGCCAAGACTTAAACCGGCAAAATAGTGGGCCACTTTAATCACGTCTTCCTGATAGACCATCACCCCAAAAGTTTCGGGCATGATGTCGAGCATCACGGGGTGTGCATCTTTTCGTCGCTCCGGAAATCGAAAGCGTAAAATGTATTCGCGCATCATTCCCGATTTGGCCACACCCGGACGAATTATCGAGCTTGCAGCCACTAAGCCCAAGTAGTGATCTACTTTGAGCTTCTTGAGCAACATACGCATGGCGGGCGATTCCACATAAAAGCAGCCCATGGCTTTTCCGTTTCGTAAGAGGTCTTTCACTTTTTCGTCTCTGCGAAAACGCTGCATGTCGTGGATGTCGATCAGTGCTTCTTCCGGACGGTTTTTCCGAACTACCTCTAGCGTATCTTTGATTTTCCCCAAACCGCGCTGTCCGAGAATGTCGAATTTGTAGAGACCGATGTCTTCCGCCACTACCATATCGAATTGAGTGGTTTGAAAACCCTTCGGGGGCATGAAGGTGGGCGTGTATGTTTGAAGAGACTTTTCGGATATGACGATGCCGCCGGCATGAACACTTAAATGATTTGGGAAGCCTTGTATGTGGCCGCAGTATTTTAAAACCAACTGCGAGAAGCGGTCTAGTGTTCGTGGGTTGAATTTACCACGACTCAAAATGTCTATTTCTTCCTTAGGTAAGCCAAAGACTTTTCCCAGTTCGCTTACAACTCCTTTGTATTTGAAGGTGTTGTAGGTGCAGATGAGCGCAGTGTGCGGGAAGCGTTCGAAAATGTAGCGCGTTACATCTTCACGGTCTTTCCAAGAGAAATCCAGGTCAAAATCTGGTGGGTTTTGGCGGTAGAGGTTTATGAAACGCTCAAAGTAGAGGTCGAGATCGATGGGATCTACATCGGTGATGCGAAGCAGGTAGGCCACGATGCTGTTGGCGCCGCTGCCACGACCTACGTAGAAGTAACCTTTGCTCCGTGCGTAGGAGGTGATGTCCCAGTTGATGAGAAAGTAGGAAATGAAGTTTTTCTGCTTGATAATCTGAAGCTCCTTCTCCAGACGATCCCGAACTTGTTTATTTGGATTGTGATAGCGATAGCGTAGGCCTTCTCGGGCGAGTTTTCGGATCAACTGATAATCCTTCACAGCGGAGTCAGTATAGGTTTGCTGGTTTTTATGTTTTTGCCCATCGCCAAATTCAAATTCAAACTCACAGCTTTTGAGCAGTTCTTCTGAACGCACAAATAGGTCTGGCGCTTCCGCGTATTTTTCTTTCAATTCTTCCTTGCTGCAGAACTGATCGCTTTCAAAGCCTTGCTCTTCTACTTCAAGCTTGCTGAGCAAGGTGTTCTTGTCGATGGCGCGTAAAAGTCGGTGTGCGTTGAAGTCGCGCTTGTCGCGAAAGCTCATAGTTAACATAGCAACTAAATGCTCTCGTGGAATCTTGTAATCGTGGATACGGAAGCGTGGGAGGTCGCGGGGGTGCAGACCGACAAACTCAAAGTCTCGAAGTTCCTGTCCGCGGTAGTAACGAAAGGGATAGATGACGTAGCAGTGTTTGAATTCTGGAGCTTGAAAAGGAATGGCTTCTCCACTGTGTAGGTACGTGGAGAGAAATTCATTCATTTCCTGGAAACCTTTGTTGTTCTTGGCGAGAGCCACAAACTGCTGTTTTACTCCATTCCTGAAGTCGATGCCAAATACGGGCGTGATGTCGTGTTTGCCTGAGATCCGCAGACTATCGAGCAGGGCAGAGGTGTTGTTGATATCGGTGATGGCATAGCGGTCATAGCCAAGCACACGCATCAACTGCAGTTGATCCTTCGGGTCAACCGTACCGTATTTGAGGCTGTAGTATGTGTGGGTGTTTAGCATGCTATAAGCCTTAAGCTGTAAGCTTTAAGTTGAGTGTGCGCATAAGGCCACTGGTCATTTTCTGTATTTCTACATTTCGTTCGATTAGATCTAAAATATCTTCCTTCAGGAGGCTTTCCGCAATCAATAGCTGGGTTTCTAGTTCAAAAGAGGAGCCTAAGGCAATCTCCAGAAACCGGTAGTACTCTTTGTTACTTCTTCTGCCACTTCCTTCAGCAATGTTGGATGGGATAGAGGTCGCTGATCGCCCAATTTGGTCTGCAAGGTTGTAATGATTGACTTCTTTGAGTTTGATGACATAAGTGAAGCTATGTTTAGCTAAGTCCAATCCTTTCTGCCATACTTTTAATCGTCTAAAATCTCTCATAATAAATCTCTTATAGCTTGAAACTTGAGGCTTGTAGCTTATCACGCATGCCGATTAGCCAAAAGCGTTGGCGGTTCGCCCGTAAAGGGATTCATGGTGTGTCCTATTGTTTTTGCGCCCATCCCCGACGCACGTAATATTGCCCGATCGCCAAAACGATTTCGCATTCGATCCATAGCCTGATACAATTTGATCATCTCTTCCGAGTCTTCGAAGAGGCTGATTTGATGTCCGCCTCCAACAAGGTGACTAAAGCGAACGCCCACCAATCGAACCAGCAGGCGTTTGTCGTACAAGCGGTTGAAGAGTTCATTCACTTTAGGAATCAACAGATGGTCGGCTGCAGAATAGGGAATGCGTGCTTGTAAACTATGTGTGTTGAAATCGGAGTAGCGCACTTTTACCGTAATACATGCGGTGAGCTTGTCGCCACGACGAAGTTGGAAGGCGAGGTTTTCTGCCATAGCAGCTAAGATTCCTTTGAGTTTTACCACGTCGATGGTGTCGCGTTCGAAGGTGCGTTCAGAGGAAATGGATTTTCGTTCAGAGTAGGGGATGACCACAGATTTGTCGACGCCTTGGGCTTTTTTCCAAATGTCGATGCCGTGCTTTCCAAAGACGCGCTCCATCATTTCCATGGGCATTTCCTGAATCGTTTTGATGCGCTGAACGCCTAGGTTGCACAGGCTCTGGTAGGTTTTGTTTCCCACCATCGGAATCTTCTTCACCGAAAGCGGAGCCAAAAAGGGCTTTTCCTGCCCAGGGGCAATCTCCAGCTCATTGTTGGGCTTGGCTTCTCCGGTAGCAATCTTCGAAACGGTTTTGTTGTGCGAGAGTCCGAAAGAAATAGGCAAACCTGTTTCGCGGATGATGCGTTCGCGAAGTTCATGGGCCATTTTCATGCAACCAAAAAACTGATCCATTCCAGTTAAGTCGGCGTAAAATTCATCGATCGACGATTTCTCCAACACAGGCACAGATTCTTTCATGATTTCGGTAACCATCTTGGAGTACTTGCTGTAGTTGGAGGTGTTTCCACGAATCACAACTGCATGCGGACAAAGTTCTCTAGCCAAACGCATCGGCATGGCAGAATGAATACCGAAGGTGCGCGCCTCATAGCTGCAAGAAGCCACCACGCCACGGTCGGTTACGCCACCAATTAAAATGGGACGCCCGTTCAGCCTGCTGTCAAGCAAGCGCTCTACAGAGACGAAGAAAGTGTCGAGATCGAAGTGGCTTATTATCATGTTAGCTGTGTTCTTATTGCTACCCTCTAGACGACATCCTGAGTTTAACGAGGGAGGAGTCACACATTGGTTATATTAAAGCACCCTTCGTTAAACTCAGGGTGTCGCTTTGGTTCTTTGGGTTTGATTGAAGATTTACGAATGAATATTGTTGATTTTAGAAGTAGATGTTTTGCGAGCTGTTTGAACGTTTTTGACGAAAATTGAAATGAGTTCATCCAACTCTTTTTTGAGTGTTTTTACTTTTTCGGGATTTCCGTAAGCCTTTCTTGAAATGATTTCCAAGGAGATCCCACTTTCCTTTAGTTCTTTCAAGCAGACTTTCATTTTGTGGATAAAGTCTCTTCTCGACTCAGCCATCTGAGCCTCTCCATAATTCAGTGC
>CAXAIH010000183.1:0-4382 GCA_963968755.1 uncultured Flavobacteriales bacterium | reverse complement strand
CAATAAAGCTCGGCCAGGCTCCAAAAAGAAAAGTCGATTCCAGCAAAGCATGGAAGAAGCTGCTAAAAAACGAGGCCTTAAACTACCAAAAAAGTAGCGTGCGCATTCTCCTCCTTATCTCCCTAATCTTCGTTTTTTCTTGCAAAAGCAAGCAAAGCATTGTTGAAGAAAAACCTTCTTCCGTTGAGGCACCAGAAACGAAGGAAGTAGTTCAAACAGAGATTCAAGACAAACAATCTAAAGCTGAAGAGCTCGCAGACGAGGAAGAATACGACCCCATCAAAATGATGAAAGAACGTGGGATCGACCCACGAGAATATGCAGATTCCATTGTTTTGGGCATCGAACGTACCAGTTGCTTTGGCACCTGCCCTTCCTACGAAATACTTGTGAGCAAAAGTGGCTATGTGAGCTACAATGGGATGGCCTTCATAGATCCTATGGGTAAGCACTACGCGAAAATTTCTCAAGAAGATGTTACTGCGCTCGTCATCCTTTCAGAGCGATTTGGTTATTCTGGAAATAAGGAGGCTTACTGGCAACCAATCACGGATGTACCTTCAACCTGCACTACAGTCGTTTTTGAAGGAAAACGTACAAGCGTTCTCAACCAAAGTGAAGCACCTCAAACGCTGCAAGATTTCGAGAAGGAACTAGATAAAATGCTTCTCAAACTCGATTGGAAAAAGCTGGGGAAATGAGCATTTGGTTCAAGGAATACAAACTCGAGGATTGGGAGGGTAGAACGAAAAATACCATTCACGATTCTCTTGGAATAGAGATTACTGAGGTCGGTCCGGACTTCATTACAGGTAAAATGCCCGTTGACGATAGAACTGTTCAACCCATGAGATTGCTCCATGGAGGAGCAAGTGTTGTGCTTGCTGAGAGTCTTGGAAGCATTGCCTCCACCATGGTTGTAGACAGTTCGAAATACTACTGCTTAGGTCAGAGTATTTTTGGAAATCATATACGCCCCGCCACCGAAGGCTACGTTTATGGTACGGCCCGACCTTCTCATATTGGCAGGAAAACCCAACTGTGGGAAATAGAAATTCTCAATGAAGCAGGCAAGGTGGTTCACCTCAGTCGGCTTACGATGGCCGTTGTTGAAAAAGCATAATTTTGAATCATGGTAGGAATCATCATGGGCTCCAAATCGGATTTACCGGTTATGCAAGAAGCCGCAAACGTTCTCAAGGAATTAGGCGTAGAATACGAACTTGATATTGTGTCTGCACACCGAACTCCAGACAAGATGTTTGAGTACGGGAGCAATGCCCACGAGCGAGGAATACAAGTCATTATAGCTGGTGCTGGAGGTGCTGCTCACCTTCCAGGCATGACGGCATCCTTAAGTCCATTACCTGTAATTGGTGTTCCAATTCATTCTTCCAATTCCATCGATGGATGGGATTCTGTGCTGAGCATTCTGCAAATGCCAAGCGGAGTGCCGGTAGCTACCGTTGCGCTTGATGGTGCGCGAAACGCTGGTATTCTAGCCGCTCAAATTATTGGAGCTGGGAATGAGGAGGTTCGAAATAGAATCATCGTGTTCAAAGAACGCCTCAAAGAAAAGGTGCATAAGTCTGCCAAGGACCTCTAGGATTCCGATTCCAGAAATAAAAATCGAGTGAGTTAAGTTCTACTCAATCCCCTTATTTTGGAGGAGTGAAAAGGATTGCCTTACCCTTCTTTTGTTCCTTCCAAGCTTCTGCACAGTTCTCTGAAGTTCACGGAGCACGCACGAATGGAATGGGTGGCAGTGCATTTCTGGAAACAGGCGCATGGGCCAACTTCAATAACCCTGCGGCTCTAGCCATGGACAGCGGCAGCTCCTTCGTCGGTAATTACGCCAACTCCTATCTACTTCCTGAAATTGGAACCTTAGCAATTGCAGGAAAATATAGTTTCGGAACAAAAGCTTTTGGTGTGGCCCTGAGCAGCCTCGGCTATTCAGAATTTCAATCCAATGTTGTCCAGGCATCTTATGCCATGAAACTGGATGAACACTTCAGTATGGGCGTGAACCTCGGTCTCCGACACCTTCAATTAGGCGATGTGCACGGTCAGAGCTTCAAGCCTACGGCAAGCTTGGGAATGATGGTTCACATCAACGAAGAATTAGCCTTTGGCGCTTTATTGAAAGATCCTTTCAATTTTAGAATTGATGAAGATGGCATTGACCGTTACCCGATCCTCTTGCGTTCAGGTGTGCGCTATGCATTTAGTGAAGACCTTTTTACCAACCTCGAAATAGAGAAAGCCTTGGATCAGGACATGCGCCTTAGGGGTGGTTTTCAATACGCTCACCCCAATGGATTTAGCTTTAGGGCCGGATTGACTACTCAACCTTTTGAATACAGCTTACGCGCTGGATATATGCAAGAGCGCTTCGGAGTCGACTTTGCCTATAGCTAACATCCTCTGCTAGGTTTCTCTCCTCAACTTGGCTTTCTCTGGAATTGAGGCATATGAGAAAAGCTCTATTCATCCTCCTATTCCTGCCACTCGTTTCATTTAGCCAAGAAGCTGAATCCATTATCGAAGAACGCATTGAATGGGTATCGCAAGATTTGGAAGGAGAAGACGGGACAAACCTTTCGCTACAATTTGCTGAAATGGGAAAACTTCAAATACGATACGGAGCCTGCTGCTAGAGCTTTAGTAGTTGCAAGGAGCATCGCGCCCAATAAAGAGTTTGAGTATTTCAAACACGTACAGAATTCCTTCTACGCACTAAACCAGCACCCACACGATGTGGACACATACGTGCGTATCGCTCGTGACTTAACCATCGACACCAAAGAATTTACAAAGCGTTATCAGTCGGAGGAATACATGCTGAAGACATCAAAGGATTTTGAGCTTTCTAGAAATATGGGCGTTAATGGGTTCCCGAGCGTACTGCTCGTCGTTGGAGAGAAATCTTACATCCTAACCAGAGGCTATTCAAAGGCTGAACCTTTGATCCAGAACATTCAAAAGATACTCGCAGAGGCGAATCAGGATAAGTAGCCGTAGCGCTTCAATTTGGAAGATTGGTCTCGCCAATTTTTATCCACTTTAACGTAGAGTTCCAGAAATATATGCTCACCGATGAAGGCTTCGATGTCTCGTCGCGCTTCCGTTCCAGTCTTCTTCAGCATGCGTCCTTGATGGCCTATGAGAATTCCTTTCTGTGATTCACGCGCTACGTAGATCAATGCACGCACATGTATTGGGGTTGTATTCTCGTGGTACTCTTCTATCTCCACTTCACAACTGTAAGGGACTTCCTTCTTGTAGTTCAAGAAGATTTTTTCTCGAATCATTTCAGACAAGAAAAAGCGAAGAGGTTTATCGGTGAGCTCATCCTTTGGGAAGAATGGCGGAGAAGGTGGAAGTGTTTCCACAATCTTTTCAAAAACTTCAGCCGTGAACGACTTGTGCAAGGCGGATACAGGAAAAACTTGGGCTTTAGGTGCCAAGTCTTGCCACTGCCCTACTCTCTTGGTGAGCAATTCCTGATCTCCTAAATCAATCTTATTTATCAGAATAAAGACAGGAAGATCCTTCTTCATCAACTTTTTGAAGAGCTGCGCGTGGCGCTCTCCGCCCTCTGCTGTATCTGGATCAATACCAATCTCGGTGAGGTACAAAATGACATCTGCGTCGACTAGGGAAGCATCCACGAATTTCATCATGCCTTCTTGAAGGCCGTATGCAGGGTCAATGATACCTGGCGTATCTGAAAAGACAATTTGATAATCGTCGCCATTCACGATACCACGAATCCGATGTCGGGTTGTTTGGGCCTTTGAAGTTATGATTGAAAGCTTCTCTCCTACGAGCGCATTCATTAACGTTGACTTGCCGACGTTGGGTTTTCCAATGAGACTTACAAATCCAGATCGATGTTCAGTATCCACAGCGCGAATATAAATTATATGTTACCTTTGCCCACCTAAATCGCGGGGTGGAGCAGTTGGTAGCTCGTCGGGCTCATAACCCGAAGGTCGTCGGTTCAAATCCGGCTCCCGCAACCAAATCACGAAAAGGCCACTCAGACGAGTGGCCTTTTTCGTTTGCGCGTCTTTTCTGTCACGTACAGACAAGCGCCCCCCTCTTTCGGCCAGTCAGCCGCGTCTTGTAACAACGGGTCCGTAGAATTAACTCTTTATCGGAATAGTTGCTCAGCATAGTCGGAATAATATTCCCTTTGTTTATGCATACGTCATTTATGGCCAGCAAAGGAGCAGATGGTTTATTCAGCTTAGAGCTAATTACCGCATTCGCTATAACCATTGATGATAGCTCTAGGCCATCCTGCGTCAAAAACAAAACTCCTTTCAACTCAATAAGTTGGCTCTCCTAAACACCTCGCGACCCCCATCCGCAAC
>CAXAIH010000182.1:0-4382 GCA_963968755.1 uncultured Flavobacteriales bacterium | reverse complement strand
ATCCTCCGGCTCCTGCCTCCTGGGGTTCCTGTTTTCTAGGTGGAAACCTCGCCTTAAATTCAGGCGGACCACGCGCAGTGAAATACGGCGTGACCAGCGATTATGTCTTGAACCTAGAGGTAGTTTTAACCAATGGCGATGTGATTTGGACAGGCGCAAACACCTTAAAGAACTCAACTGGATACAACCTAACGCAGCTTATGGTGGGCAGTGAGGGAACGCTGGGGGTAATTACAAAAGCGGTGTTCAAACTCTTAACCAAGCCCACCGAAGATTTGCTCATGTTGGTTCCCTTTAATTCAGAAGAAAAGGCTTGCGAGGCAGTGCCTGCGATTTTTAAGGCGGGTGTAGTTCCTTCGGCCATGGAGTTCATGGAGCGCGACGCCATCGACTTCACGATGAAATATGTGGATGGAATCAATCTGGAAGTTGGCGATGAGGTTCAGGCGCATTTGCTGATCGAGGTTGATGGGAATGATGCTGAAGTCTTGATGAAAGATTGTGAGACCATCCTGGCAGTGCTGGAGAATTTTGAAGCTGGAGAAGTTCTGTTTGCAGATTCAGCCGCTCAAAAGGAAATGCTCTGGAAGATGAGAAGGCGAGTAGGGGAAGCTGTAAAAGCAAATTCGATTTATAAGGAGGAAGACACTGTGGTGCCGCGCTACGAGATGCCAAAGCTTCTAAAAGGAGTGAAGGATATCGGTAAACGATATGGGTTCACCTCCGTTTGTTACGGTCATGTGGGTGATGGAAACTTACACGTCAACATCATCAAGGGCGATATGTCGGAAGACAAATGGCAAAACGAATTAACAGATGCGATTCGTGAAATATTTGAACTCTGTGTTAATCTCGGAGGAACCATTTCTGGTGAGCATGGAATCGGCTATGTTCAGAAGAACTACATGGACATTCCATTTCAGAAAGTCGAGCTCGACCTTCAAAAAGGAATCAAACGAATTTTTGATCCGAATGGAATCCTCAATCCTTCAAAAATCTTCCCGGAAGACTAAAGTGATAAGCTGTAAAGAATTCCAGTCAAGAGGGCAAAAGCTGCAACCTTAAGGAGGAAGGCAAGTTTCAATTTCTTCATAGACAAGGGCAATACAAGAACAACCCAGCTTGGATGTCAATTATTGCCTGTGTGAAGAAATATTTCTTGAAAAGAATTGGAGGCAAGTGAGCGGAAATTCAAAATGTTCCAGCTTTCAACCCGTAACCCGTAACCCGCAACCCGCAACCCGTAAATTGGAGTGATGGAAAAAAATCAATCATCAGGATTTGACAATTGAACATCGATGTGCCTACTCCATTTCAAGGCGAAGAAAATGAGCCGTATGGCTGTCGCCTCGCTCAATCATTTCCTCAGGAGTTCCCTTGAATAGAATTTGACCTCCCGAAGATCCACCTTCGGGGCCCAAGTCGATGATGTGATCGGCCATTTTGATGATGTCCAGATTGTGCTCAACGATAAGCACTGTATTGCCGTGATCAACAAGGCGGTTGAGCACTTCAAGAAGTACACGAATATCCTCAAAGTGAAGACCAGTAGTGGGCTCATCTAGGATGTAGAAGGTGTTTCCGGTATCGCGCTTCGAGAGTTCCGAAGCTAATTTCACACGTTGAGCTTCGCCGCCTGAAAGAGTGGTGGAGGATTGTCCCAAACGCACGTAACCCAAGCCAACTTCATCCAAGGTTTTCACCTTTGTATAGATAGAAGGAATGTGCTCGAAGAACGCCCGTGCATCTTCAATGGTCATATTGAGCACATCTTTGATGGATTTGCCTTTGTACCGAACCTCCAGGGTTTCACGGTTGTAACGCTTGCCTTGGCAGGTCGGACAGAGTACAAACACATCGGGCAAGAAATTCATCTCGATGGTCTTGAGCCCTGCTCCTTTACATTCCTCGCATCGTCCACCTTTCACGTTGAAGGAGAATCGCCCCGGTTTGTAGCCGCGGATTTGTGCTTCCGGAATGCTTGCAAAAAGATTTCGAATGTCGGAAAAGACACCAGAATAGGTCGCTGGATTCGAGCGAGGTGTTCGACCGATTGGGCTTTGGTCGATCTCGATTACTTTGTCTACTAAGTCAATGCCATCAATGCGTTTGTAATCGAGTGGTCGGCGTTTACTTTGGTAAAAGTGTCCACTTAAAATTGGGTAGAGCGTTTCGTCGATCAAACTCGACTTTCCACTTCCGGAAACACCCGTAACACAGATGAGCTTGCCCAATGGAAATTCGACGTTGAGGTTTTTAAGGTTGTGCCCGTTCAAACCTTTCAATTTGATTTCTTTGCCGTTTCCTTTTCTACGCTCACTAGGAACTTCAATCACCTTTTCACCTTCCAAGAAATGGGCTGTGATGGATTTGTCGGAAGTGAGCTCAGAGGGCGGACCAGCAAGGATGATTTGTCCTCCATGCGCTCCAGCTTTTGGTCCGATGTCAACGAGGAAGTCGGATTCCATCATCATGTCCTTGTCGTGCTCAACCACAATCACAGAGTTCCCAATGTCGCGCAGGTCCTTGAGTGATTTTATCAAACGTGCATTGTCGCGCTGGTGCAGTCCAATGCTTGGCTCATCAAGAATGTAGAGCACTCCTGTGAGTTGGGTTCCAATTTGAGTTGCCAAGCGAATGCGCTGTGCTTCTCCACCTGAAATGGAACGAGCCGATCGGTTTAAACTCAAGTACTCCAGCCCAACATCCATCAAAAAGTTGACGCGTTTTCGAATCTCTTTGATTACTTCAGCACCAATCTTTAGCTGGCGTTCGGTGATTCTTGACTCGAGTCCAGTGAGCCAAGTTTGAAGCTCACCAATTTCCATATTCGCGACTTCTGCAATGCTTTTCCGATCGATCTTGAAGTTGTGAGATTCTTTCTTCAGTCGGCTGCCATCACATTCAGGGCAAGCCTTTTTATTCATGAATTGTTGGGCCCAACGCTGCACGCCTGCGGAAGGTTTTTCCTCAAAACTGTTGCTAACATGATTGGCGATTCCTGGAAAATTGATTCGGTAGGACTTGCTAATTCCCACAACGTCATTCTTCACTGTCACCTGTTCATCCGTTCCGTATAGAAGCACTTTAATTGCTTCCTCACTAATCTCGTTGATGGGCGTGTTGAGCTTGAAATCGTACTTGTCTCCAAGCGCTTCAATTTGCTTAAAGATCCAAGTGTTTTTGTATTCGCCCAAAGGAGCTATACCACCTTGTCGAATGCTTTTGGTGGGATTGGGAATGATCTTTTCGAGATCAATTTCAGAAACCTCACCCAGTCCGTTGCAATTTGGACAGGCTCCGTAAGGCGAGTTGAATGAAAAGAGGTTTGGTGCGGGTAAATCGTATGAGATTCCTGAAGTAGGGCACATCAACTTGCGACTGAAAAAGCGAGGTTCTGTAGAATCCACTTGAATCACCATCAGGGCATCTTTACCTCGGCGCATGGCTTCCTGAATGCTTGGCATCAGACGCTGGTCTACGGTATCGTCTACTTTCAAACGATCCACTACCACCTCAATGTCGTGAACCTTGTAGCGGTCGAGCTGCATGCGCTCTGTAATCTCTTTCACTTCTCCATCTACCCGAACGCGTACATAACCTTGTTTGCGGACTTTTTGGAAGAGCTCACGATAATGCCCTTTTCTGGAACGAACGATGGGAGCGAGAATCATGATCCGCTCTCCTTTAAAAGCCTCTTTGATGAGAGAAGCAATTTGCTGATCGCTGTATTGAACCATTTCCTCGCCCGTTTTGTAGGAATAGGCAATGGAAGCACGAGCATACAGCAAACGGAAGAAATCGTAGATCTCAGTAATCGTTCCAACCGTAGAACGAGGAGAACGATTTACGGTTTTTTGCTCGATCGAAATCACTGGACTGAGGCCGTTGATCTTGTCAACATCAGGACGTTCTAACGTTCCAATGAACTGACGGGCGTAGGCTGAGAAGCTTTCGATGTAGCGCCGCTGACCTTCTGCATAGATGGTGTCGAAGGCTAAGGATGACTTTCCGCTTCCACTCAAACCCGTGAATACAACCAATTTATTCCGTGGAATTTTGAGGTCTACATTCTTGAGATTGTGGACGCGTGCACCGTAGATTTCGAGGTACTCTTGCATGAGCGCAAAAGAACGCAAAAAAGCAGTTGAAATTCCTCTAGTTCAGAGGAGAAACAGCATTAATTCTGTCCTTCTGATTGAGGTAGTTTGATGCTCAAGATTTCGCCCGTTTTTGGACTAACATGATTGGATCGCAACCATGGGTTCAGCAGGCGGAGTTGCTTGTAGGTGGTGCCTCGACTTTGAGCGAAAACACTCAAGTTGCTTAAGGGTGTGTCAACTTCAAGAAGCTGCACAGGAACCGTAGAGTAAAGATCTTTC
>CAXAIH010000181.1:0-4420 GCA_963968755.1 uncultured Flavobacteriales bacterium | reverse complement strand
GCCGTTGCCTTTAATGACCTTGATTTTTGCCTGAAATTGAGACAGCTTGGCCGTCGAAATGTGTACACGCCTTTTGCAAAGTTAATTCACAAGGAATCGAAAAGTCGAGGATATGAAAATAGCCCTGAAAAGCGCGCACGATTGGCAAAAGAAGAAAGTTGGATGCTAAATAAATGGGGTCGACGAATTTTGGATGACGAGTATTTCAATCAGAATTTGGATAAGAATCAAATGGATTTCAGACCCATTACTCATGCCTGAAGCTCAGCAAATATTCGGTCATCTTGATGAGGTAAGCCCCTTCGAAATTAGAGGTTGGGCATCTAAGCTGGGCGAGGATCAGCCTCAAAGAGTTTCCATTTTTCTGAACGGTGAGCTGAAGCATGAAATCGAGGCGAGTTTACATAGGTCCGGGACGGTGGGTCGGGGTTGCCATAGAACTGGATATTGTGGGTTTGGCTTGAAAGATCCTTTTGGTAAGGCCGGAATAAAAAAGGGCGATCAAGTTCAGGTGAAATTGGGGGACTTTGAATTAAAGGGAAGTCCATGGAATTATGATTTTGAACGCCCTAAGGTCTTTTACATGCACATTGCCAAGGCCGGAGGAACTTCAGTGAACGAGTTTTTTGAAAGCCATTTGGGAGCATCGAATTGTTTCGTTCACATCGAAGGAAAGAAATGGGACCCTCTTGAAATCGTTGAGAACTACAAATTCATATCGGGTCATGTAAGAATTCAGCGCATTCGACAAATGATTGACCTCAAGGGCTTTTATATGTTCACCGTATTGCGGGACCCTGAAAGTCACATTATGTCTCATTTAGCTTGGGTGAAAGGCATAGCTAAAGATCCTTCAAGTAGGTTCTTTAAATCACACACTCCTGAAGTTCAAGAACTGGCCCTGCGACTGAAGCAGCTAGATTTTGAAGATATCACAGCGCTCACCAAGTTTTTTGAAACGCTTAGCCCACAGGGTTACAACCTCTTTGATAATTGCCAGAGTCGCTACTTTTTAAAAGAATCACCTAGCATAAAAATCGACCTTGAGTATTGGGATAAGGTAGAAGAAGGCTTGCAACTTTTTAATACTGTTGGAAATACCTCAGATCTATCGGGCTTTTCAAAATCGATTGCGAAAGAATTGCATTTTCGTCCCAACTTGACCTTTCCAATTTCCAATGTCCAAAAGGGCGACAAGCCTCAGATGGATGAAGAATTTAGGAATCTAGTTGAGCCTTTCGTGGCTCTTGATAAGAAGCTCATTGCACACCATTTAACTTAAGCACATTGGCCCACTTAATTTTAAACAAACCGGACGAGCCTCAAATCGAAAAAACGATCATCGTTATTGGATTGGCTAGGAGTGGAACCACGATGGTTTCAAACTTACTGACCTCGGCTGGAGTGCCCATGGGAGATGAGGACAGCGACGGTTCGAATGTTGGGGAAGACATTGAGATCAGCAAACTCATTCAACACAAGAGCTTCACCCCAAAGCTGAAAAGCCTTATAGAAGCAAGGAACGAAGAGAACCCCATGTGGGGTTGGAAAAAACCGGGATCTTACAGAAGGATGCAGTGGATTGAAGAGGGCCTTCGTAATCCTCATTTCATCTTTACCTACCGCGACCTTACCGCCATATCTAAGCGTAGAATTATGGCTCGAAAATGTTCCTTCGAAGAAGTGCGCGATGAGATTATAGAGCAGATGTACCTTCTTAATAAATATCTGCAGGAATTGAAGTACCCAACCTATGCCTTCTCCTACGAATGGGCGATGAGAAAGAAGGAAAACTTCATCGGGTCTATTTTTGATTTTCTGCAACTCGATTCTTCGGAAGAGGCCGTTAAAAAGGCCGTCAACTCTATGGAGCAAGGCAAAGCTACTTACGTTGAACGCTTTGCGCGAAAACGCCTTAAAGGAGCAACAAGCTCTGAGAACTCTGGAGTGATTCGACGAGGTAAAGCCCCGAACTCAGGCTTGAAGGACATTTTTATAACAGGATTGCACCGGGTGGAAATTAAAGGATTGAAGTTGCTTTTCAAGGCCGCCGAGGTGAAGATATTCGACTTCGACGACGGGGAAGCCAACATCGACTCCAACCGGATTGCCTTCTTCCCAAAATATGGTAAGGACTTTAACCAATCTTTCCGTCAAGCTAGAAACCCGCATGTACTTCACTTTAACTCAGATTTTCTCTCAGTGGCTTCCAGGAAAAAGATTTCTAAAAATTTGAACCTGAAGGAAGCACTGGATGAGGAATTTAAATGGTTGAAAAAGTTCGACCAGGTGAAGTGTCCAAGTATGATGATCTCGCACGAAAAATTGGTTTTTTCGAAGTTGAAAATGGTAAAGGAGATTGCCGATTTCTTAGAATTACCCTTAGACTTCCAGCAATTTGTTTTGACTTCTGCTGAAGGTGAATTTAATGAGCTTATGAGCATTGATGGCGCAGTGAACAGACGCGACGGCGACAAGCTTTTGGGTTGGGTAAAAACCTTTGATGATAAAGTTACGAGCGTTGACTTAGTCTTGTGTGAGGGCTCAACATTGGTGGAGGAGTTCCACTTGGATGCTGAAGTGGATGCGAAGGGAAGAATTCCCTTCAACATTGAGCCCAATTGGTCGAAATACAAGGAAAGCCTGGAGCTGAAAACCAGCGAAGGGATGCGTTTACGAAATGGATTGGTGAGTTTATGAACGAGTTGATTAATTGGGGAACCCTTAGTCTTAATAAGGACGAATCCAAATCGGGCCCAAAAACGGTTGTGGTACTTGGAATTGCTCGCTCAGGCACAACCATGGTGGCGAAGATTCTGCAAGAACTCGGAGTGTACCTTGGTGACAAAGACTCTCCTGTATCTGAAGACATGAGTGTTTCCAATCTTTTGGAAAAGGATCGCAATATGGAGGCCTTCGATCAACTTGTGGCTGAACGAAATGAAGCCCATTCGATTTGGGGGTGGAAGCGCCCTGAGGCATTCCGTTACATCAAACACTTTGAAGGGCATATTCGAAATCCACATTTCATTTTTCTCTATCGAGATCCCTTGGCAATTGGCGTTCGAGAAAAAACCTCCATGCAGGCAGACGTATTTCAAGCCATGACGCGAGTGCAGAAGCGTTACACGGCCATCAATCGTTATGTTCAAAATACCGAGCATGCCTGCCTCTTGGTGAGTTATGAAAAGGCATTGCTGAAAAGCAAAGCACTTATTGACTCGCTCGTAGAATATCTGGATTTAGATGTTTCGGACGAGACAAAGAGCAATGCCCTCAAAGCGATTCAAACCGACAATCAAGAATATCTCAAGCGAACCAGCCGGAAGAAACGTCCCCAAGGTGTTCTCAAGAGTACGAAGGATGGAATTTTGAAAGGCTGGGCCTTTAACGGTAGAAATAGGCAAAAACAGAATGTAGACCTCTATGTGAATGGTCGTTTGCTAAAAACCCTTGTTGCAAATGAATACAAGGCAGCTCTTGAAAAGAAAAGCATCGGTGACGGTAAGCACGCCTTTACCTACGATTTTTCAGAAAAGTACAACTCCAGTCCTGCCATGGTTGAACTGGATTTGCGTTTTCAAGGCACTGAGATCAGTCTAAATAACTGCCCTTATAAACTGTTTAAGCCTGTCTTCTTCATGCACATTCCGAAGGTTGGTGGTACAAGTTTGCGCGCCATGCTTTATCCGAAGTTTGGTGCCGACAATATTTTCCCAAACGGTAAGCAGCTTCGTGAATCGAAAGGGTATCCTAGTCCACAAAAGTTGGGAAGAATTCCTGCACGGGAATTAAAAAACGTCAGCTTGGTCTTCGGACATTATCCATTCATCTGCAAGGATGTATTGCATAAAAAGTTTTACACCGCATGCATGTTCCGAAAGCCCATGGATCGCATGATATCTTCGATGTTCCACATGAAGAGGCGACATCCAGAGATGAGCATGCGCGAAATCTTCGACACAAAGTACGAACGTATCGTTTCGACCCAGATCAAATACTTTGCAGACGAAAGCTTCGATGACGACTTCAAATCACATGCAGACATCGCACTAGAAGCAGAGGACTTTCAAAGGGCCAAGTCGAATGTACAGACACTCGATTTTATTGGATTGAACGAGGATTACGCAAAATCCATGGAGCTTTTGAATGCCATTTTTAATTTTGATATCGGCGAACCTGTGAAGCGGAATGTTGCATCAAATAAGGATATGTCGCTCTTTGATGATCAGCTCTTGGCAGACTTAAAAAGCGCAGCTAAAGAAGAAGAAGACTTGTACGAACTTGTAGTTGCCGAGTATAGAAAGAGAATCGAATCGGCAGGCTTAAAAACAGAGATTTGATGCGACAGAAGGCAGGAGATTCCATGTTTGATTATTCGAGCCCAGAGGTGCTTGATTATGCGGAGAAGCAGAAGCAA
>CAXAIH010000180.1:0-4431 GCA_963968755.1 uncultured Flavobacteriales bacterium | reverse complement strand
ATGAGGGTTTGTCCGAAGATTAGTATCGCCGAATTCTCCATATTCCCGCTTCGCAATTCGTATTCTCTTTTGAGGGAGGAAAGCTTCCTAAAGAGATCGTCGTTAACAACTTCACCTTGATCTACAATCCTTAAATCCTTGGCAACCTTTCCGTAGGTGAGAGAGACGTCTTTCAGGCGTTCCTGCAAGCTGAGCTCTGTGGTGGATCTGTCGTAAAACACATTGGGCCGGAGATGCTCCGCTAAAAGAGTTACCATAAACTTATTATTAAACTTAGCATTTTTAGACCACTCATTTTCAATCAGTTCAATTGCTCCTGAAACCTGGTAAATCTCAAGTAATTCACGCTCTTCACTTACCTCTTGGTCAGAAATATTCAGAATGAAACGATCGCTTTTCCCATCAATACTTTCATGACTTTCCAGCAAACCCCGCTCGTAAATCTCCGCCAATACCCCAAGTCCAAATTGCAATTCGGAAGTCTGAGTAAACTCGGGATACCCATCGGCATCTGAGTAATGCAAACTATCCCAAATGGCTCTATAATCCACTTCAAAATCCGCCAATTGTTTCTTACCAATTTCAGCACGACGAACAAAATATGGATTGTGGTTCGCTCGGATTTCGCGCTCCTCTTCTTGGAGCTCTTCCAAGCTTTTGTAGATGGCAAAATCGAATGGTGCAATGAGCTTTTCATGCAACCAAGGCATGCCTTTTTGAAACTCGTATTTGAACTTGACTTCTCGGGGAAACAAGGTGACCAACCAAGCGATGCCAAGGACGACCAACAAACTCTTGAAAAGGAGCTGAGGTGTACTGCGTATTTCTTGTAAAATAGAATTCATGAAGCAAACGAAAATAAAGGAATGAATGCATTGAACAGCTCGCTTCAAGTGGACTTCTGCGACGCTTTTTTAACAAGTTGTGTTTTGCTTAAAAAAGGGCTTCATCTCAATGCTCAAAATGCGGCTATGATTCATTACTTTTGGGCCCCTAAAACGGGGTATTATTTATCCGTAAAAAAGTCAAAAATGAGAGAGGTTTATATCGTTTCCGCCGTCAGAACACCCATCGGAAGTTTCATGGGCTCACTATCAACAGTTCCAGCTACTAAACTTGGAGCAGCTGCAATTAAAGGAGCTTTAGACAAAGGAGGATTTGATGCCTCAGAAGTTGAAGAGGTCTACATGGGCTGCGTTCTGCAAGCTGGATTAGGTCAAGCACCTGCGCGTCAGGCCTCGATGTTCGCTGGAATTTCTGAGAACGTTCCTTGTACCACGGTAAACAAAGTTTGCGCTTCTGGAATGAAGTCGATCATGCTTGGAGCTCAAGCCATCATTGCTGGCGACAGAGATGTGGTGGTGGTTGGAGGAATGGAGAATATGTCCTCGGTACCTCATTACATGAATGCCCGTACAGGTGTCAAATTGGGCCCAATCAAAATGCAGGACGGAATGGTTCTCGCTGGCCTAACAGATGTGTACAACGATTATCACATGGGAAATGCAGCTGAGCTTTGCGCAACGGAATGCAAGATCAGCAGAGA
Source organism: uncultured Flavobacteriales bacterium (assembly GCA_963968755.1). GTDB lineage: Bacteria > Bacteroidota > Bacteroidia > Flavobacteriales_G > Salibacteraceae > UBA4419. Next base: position 2,885 of record CAXAIH010000180.1, on the reverse strand, counting down.
AGACCAAGACAAATTCACCGTTGAGTCTTACGAGCGTTCTGCCGCTGCTTGGGCAGCCGGTAAATTCTCGGATGAAATTGTTCCAGTTGAAGTCCCACAACGAAGAGGCGAAGCGATTGTCATTTCTGAAGACGAAGAATACAAGAACGTGAAAATGGAAAAGATTCCAGCACTTCGTCCTGTATTCCAGAAAGAAGGAACTGTTACTGCCGCCAACGCTTCTACGCTTAACGACGGTGCCTCTGCCCTAGTGTTGATGTCAAAAGAAAAAATGGAAGCTCTTGGATTGACTCCAATTGCTAAGCTTCGTTCTTATGCCGACGCTTCTCAAAAACCTGAATGGTTTACAACTGCTCCTGCCAAGGCAGTTCCAATTGCGGTTGGAAAAGCAGGCTTGGAAATGACCGACATCGAATACTTCGAACTCAATGAGGCCTTTGCTGTAGTAGGAATTGCCAACACACAAATGATGGAATTGGATCCAGCTAAAGTGAACACCAACGGTGGTGCTGTTTCATTGGGTCACCCACTTGGAAACTCCGGATCGCGCATCATTGTTACGCTCTTAAGCGTTTTGAAGCAAAACAATGCGAAGCTAGGAGCTGCAGGTATTTGCAACGGTGGTGGTGGCGCAAGCGCCATGGTGGTTGAGCTAGTTTAATCTTTCTTCAGCCCAGCCCAGAGCAATTTGGAGCTGTTCTAAACGCGTCATGCTCTGATTGTCGAGCAGGAGCGCATCCTCTGCCTGATGTAAAGGTGAAGCCGCGCGCTCGGTGTCCATCTTATCGCGGGATTGGATATTCTCTAACACCTCATTGTAGGTCGCATCTTCTCCTTTGGTTTTGAGCTCGGCATATCGGCGCTCGGCTCGAACTTCAGGTGGAGTGGTAACGAATATTTTCAATTCAGCATCTGGAAAAACGACGGTCCCAATGTCACGGCCATCCATCACAACTCCTTTGGACTTTCCCAAATGCCGTTGCAAGGCGACGAGCTTTTCGCGCACTTCTGGCACGGCTGCTACTTGACTTACGATATTCGAAACTTCCAAGCCGCGAATGTCCTTTTCCACCTCAACACCATTCAGATATACACAGTGCTTTTTCTCTGCTTCGTTGAAGGCAAAATCTACATGAAGGACATCCAAACAATCAATCAGGAGGTCTGCTTGAAGCTTCCCATTTTCAATCAAATCTTCTCGAAGTGCAAACAGACTTACAGCTCGGTACATCGAGCCGGTATCAATGAAAAGATAGTTTAATCTTTCGGCGAGGTCCTTAGCCAAGGTGCTTTTTCCAGAACCTGAATAACCGTCGACGGCGATGTTGATCTTGTTCGTCATGAAGACGAATCTAGGAATTTTCGCTCCGCTTTTTGAATTCCTTGAAGTTGAGAATAAGATTCAGGTGGTGGGTAGTGGAACTGAGGTGATAGCGAGCAAATCCATAACTGAAGCTGTACTTCTTGGTTTTGAACTCCAATCCGCCAGAAAAGCCAGCCGCACCCGTTTTATCGTCTAACTGCAATTCACGCTGACGGCGGTAATTATAACCCAAACGTAGATTGAATTTGTTGGAAGGAACGAATTCCAAGCCGAGCACAAAATGACGCATCAACATATCCAAATTAAACTTGGCTTCCGATTCATCAGGTGTCAGAGCATAGTCGTGTCGCAAGTCCCAACGTTGCAAACTTGTGGCTGCAGCCATAATCCGAAATGGAGCTTTGGCAACTTTTCTTGAAATGGCAAATTGAATATCCAATGGCAAGTTATTGAACTCTCCACTTTGGTAGGGCACGATTTGAGACCCGAGATTCTTGACAAGCGCACTTAGGTGCAAAGCGGAGTCTTGACCTGCGTATGAAAGACCAATGTCGAAGGCCAAGCCAAAAGACTGCATCTCGTAGAGGCTTGAATAAATCAACTTCATGGCCAAACCCATTTGAATTTGATCGCTGAGCTTTCGACTGTTCATGAAACTCAAAGCATAATCGGCGGCACTAAACTCCCCTATTTGAATTCCAGTTTCGTCGGTTTCAGTGAACTTACCGTAGCTAAAAAACTGAAGGGAAACTGCAAGGGTTCCAAGCGTTTTGGTTTGTTTTGCATAGCTCACGTTTCCGTAATTCATTCCCGCTATAAACGGACTGAAGAGCAAGCCAAAAGAACCATCTATTCGCTCATCGAGCACGGCTGGGTTGGAAAGTGCAGTTTGCAATCCACCGTCGCGCTGTGCAAGTGAAGCCCCACCTAAGGCCGCTTCTCGAGCCGACTGAGGTAGGTTGAGGAAGGTGTACACGCGCGCTCCCGATACCTGAGCCAACAAAGTTGTTGAGCCAAGCAAGCAAATAATAAAAAGGGCAATTCTGCTCATTCAGATTTGAATACGGCGAATATCCGAGAATATTGTATTCGCCCAACCCAACTTATTTGAATATGGCCAACTAGCATAAACCCACTCCTCCACTCTTCCACTCCAACACTCCTTGTCCGAACAGGCGAAGACTGGGCGGGCATCACTCCCTCACTCTAACACTCTAACACTCATTCACTCCATTAATAGACAATCCAAGCCATCCTTAGCCATATGCATGAGTAAGCCGAGGGCTATGTATCGATAGGGTTTTGGTGCAAGCATGAGCAAGGCATATACCCCAATCGCCCAATAGGAATAAAGTGGGTGAAAACCGATACCGCAGCGATTTGGATCAAAGATGAAATCCGCCAACATGTGATCCAAGTCGACCAGCATGGTGGCTAGGAAAATGAGGTAGGCTTTTTTCCAATCTTTTTTGAAAAATAGAAATGCAATCGCGAGTGGTAAGAAAAAATGAAGCGTTTAATGTACAGTGAACACTATCACGAAATAGGATTTGGGTTTTGG
>CAXAIH010000179.1:0-4444 GCA_963968755.1 uncultured Flavobacteriales bacterium | reverse complement strand
AATGATGGTACAGTAGAGAAAAAAATAATTATTGAATAAACAAAAACCCACTCAATTGAGCGGGTTTCTTTTTGGTGGGCGATGAGAGATTCGAACTCCCGACCCCCTGGGTGTAAACCAGGTGCTCTGAACCAACTGAGCTAATCGCCCATAAAAGTAGAAGACAAATATAGATTTTTTCGATTCCGAGAATCTATTGACATCTGGAAAGTTGAGTGCGAACTTCAGATAGGTTAAATTTCTTATCTCGAACCTTGAAATCTGTGACTAGGAAATTCAAAATATTGGTGATTTCTTCCGGAGACAAATCAAGAAGGCCCGCCATAGGTTGATCGTAAACCACTCCATTCACAACAAGCTCTCCTTCAATACCATACTTCATAATGCAAGCCAAATTATCTGCATTTTCACAGGTGTAATCAGATTGAGACAAAGGTGGAATAAGCTCTTGAAAACCCTTACCGGTTTCCCCGTGACAAGAAGCGCAATGGGTGATATAACTGGACTTTCCACTGTTGTCTTCTACGCTAAAACAAGCAACAAAAAAGACTGGCAGGAAGAAAAGGAAACTATGGCTTCGCATTCAGAAGGCTATAAATATCTTGAATAAGCAAATCGGTGTCTTCTTTTGTAGTGCCATCATAGTATGCTCTGATGTGCCTATTTCCATCTACGAGAATAAATGCACCTGAATGAGCAAAGCCACCGGGAGCCTTTGGGTCTTGACTAGCAGCAACCATATAAGCCTCGGCCATCTCATAAATCGCCTCCTTTTCTCCAGCGAGGAAGTGCCACTTCTCACTTGAGACACCAATTTTCTCAGCATACTTATTTAGGACTGGAACGCTGTCCTTAATGAAATCAATGGAATGCGATAAAAGTTGAATTCTGTCTTCTTCAAGAAATTCTTGGTACACGCTCAGCATATTCCGCTTCATGGCAGGACAAATACTTGGACAGGATGTAAAGAAAAAATCGGTGACATATATTTTACCATCAACCAAGTCTTCACCGATTAAGTTGCTATCCTGGTCGTAGAACTCAAAGTCAGGTGCCGCGTAGTAAAGTGTATCCATCACCTCTACCCCATCCACTACCTTTTTCGTGTAGTCGTGTCTTCCAAGAATGGGAAGTTCTTTCGAACTGGGTGAACAAGCACTAAGAAGTGCTCCTATTAGAATAGTAACAAGGAATCTCATTTTAAGAAGTTCTCAACGAAATGAATGTTTTGGTCAAAATGTTGCCCAACCTTTTCCATCGCTACCCTTTGCTCCTCTAAATACTGCATACGTTCTTGAGTGCTTGTGCCCGCCGCTTGCTCCGCCTCAAAAGCATGCATCCACTCCATCATTTCAGTTTCAATAATCGAAAGAGAATCATAAGCCGCTTGAATAAATTCATCCTCCGCATCCATTTTGGAGTCTGTACCGACAGAACGAATAGAATCAAGCCTTTTGCTAAGCTTGCGCACTTCTTGCACTCTAGGCATAATTCGGTCGTGTACCTCCATGACCTCCCTGAATTTCGTTGTTAGCTGATCGGCCTCAGTGTTCCCGTTCCCAGTCGAACATGAAAGGGCAATGAAAGCGATAAGAATTGTGAGAAAGTGTTTCATCTTATTGAATCAAAAAGGCCCCCTACACAAAGTGTGAAGAGGGCCCAAAGATAACTTGTCTATACTATCGCTTTGCGACTTTTTGCACATAATTCCAATCTGAACCATTCAGCTCGAGGAAATATATTCCTGTCTCTAGATTCTGAATATCGAGACTTGTAGTTGAGCCCGTATGCTCTTGAATGATACGTCCGTTCACGTCAGATAATTTCACCCCAAGAATCTCCACTTCTGAATCGATGAATAAGAAATCTGAAGAAGGTATTGGGTAAATATCGAATTGCTGCGAATACTTCTCGACAACATTTGGAGCTACAAAAGAGAAAGCATCCGAGGTATCTGAAGTACAAGAGTTGTTCAGCACAAGCACGCGATATTCTCCCGCAAGAGCAGCTTGCACTGTTTGCGTTTGCGCGGCCAATTGAATTCCGTTGTGGAACCAGATATAATCAGTACCACTTACGGATGACACTAAGCTATCGTTTGTTCCGTTGACGGAAATTGCAGACTTTGCGGGAATGGCATACACTGTAGTCGCAAGACTCACATCATTTCCGACACCACAATACACAGCTCCAGTGGCAGTAAGATCCCCTCCAGTTGCTCCAACAGCAACATCAACTACAACTTCATTAGAATCCATATTTGACGTAATCGTGAAACCAGAAGGTACGGTCCAGATGTAACTCGTAGCATTTGCAATCGGATCAATGGCGTAGACCAAAGCAGTCTGATTTTCGCACATAGTATCCACGCCTGTCATAACGCTCGGGTCATCTGGTAATTCACACACTTTAAAGTCCAGCTCATCAAGCCAAAGAGCACTTCCACTCGTGAAGTTGTTCTGCATAGAACTTGAGAAAGTAATTCTCAGGGAGTCAACTGTTCCCATGGTAGAAGTCGCAATAGGGAGCTCAAAATAAGTCCGGCTTGCTGCCGGAGGAAGACTTTGAAGGAATCCTTCCCAGTTTCCATCGTTTTTAACTTCAATGAATACTACGGAAGAATCATTTCCAGAAGGCGAATACTTGTAATAGCCATTTAGGGTGTCAATGTTGTAAGCGAATTCAATTCCCCCTGAATTGTTGTCGAAAAGGTCCTGCTTAGAAAGGAGTCCAAATAAGCTATCGTTGTCGGCAAGAAGAGAATTTATCTTAATGGAATAAGCACCGGAATACACATCCGATGGATTGCTAATACGTTCTACCAATCCAATTCGAATTGCATAGTCGTCGTCAGCAAAACTTGACCAATCCGCTGGACGGTAGTATGTGGTCGTATCCCAATTCTCGAAATCATTATTCGGGAAAATTTGAGTTATCCCTGTACCAATAAAATGAACAGAATCCAATGTCAGCATACTTCCATGAGCAATTCCAATTTCATTGATTACGTTTGAAGAGGCGGCTGCAAAAATTGCAGAATCGGGTGCAATTGAAGGAATCAACCAATCTATTGCTTGTGAAAAACGGACGTAAGAACTCTGCGTTCCCGTAAATGGAGCCGAGCAGAATCCTATCGGTGTTCCGGCATTTCTAAAAAACACGATGGCCAAGGCAGTATCACCAGCAGCTACATTACACTTGAAGTAGCCCGCCATTGAGTCTGGTCTTTGACTGATCGCAAAACCTCCAGTCTGATTGTCAAAATCTCCGTTCATAACATATCCGGAAAAAGTGTCGGTACCTTGAAAAACGGTTTTCATATGGAGAGCAGTAGAACCAGAGTAGGCGTTCGGCTCTTGAACAACAATGTCTCCGATTCCTGCAGCATTAGTCTCAAGGTTCGCCGATTCAAATCCAAATGGCCCTATTTCTTGAACTTCCTCCCATTCCTCGAAACCTCGATTTTCTAGAGCTTGCGATTGTGCGGCAAATGCCAGAACACATGCGAGTGTAGTACTTAAAAATGTTTTCATATTGATTTGATTGCGTTTGTGCAAAAATCGGCTATTCAAGGCAGACAAAAATGAGTTGAATCAGAATCCCAGCTGAAGTTGGGTCCGTACAACGAAAACATCCTTCGTTAATTCGTCGTCGGCTTGGCGCATGCTGAAATCGAGTTGCCATTTAACCCGATGCATTTCTATGTAATAGGAAAGTGCAGCTGTATATTCATTGAAGGCTTGAAGCTGAGTAACTTCGAGTGGAGCAATTCTCGAAAAGCGAGCAGCCAATTCCAATTTACTTTTCAGCATGTACCCCACCTGGGCATTCAGCCCGTCTCCAGCAATAAAGCTATTCCCAACAAGAAACCCTCCTGTGTTTTTATAAACAACCGGAATGTCCACATTAACGTTCATATATTCAAAAAGGACGGACCAAGCAGATGCTTTATAGTGCAAGTCTGTAGTAAAGGTTTTGATGTCTCGCTCAGCGGATAGTAGGTCTCCACCTCTCTGACCAGCAGATAATCTCGTATTGTCGTTGTGGTTGTATCCAACAGCCAACATCAGTTTGGGGCGATCATCCACGGCAAGGTCAGCTTCGAAGTATTCGCCGCCCGTAAACTCTCCAAAGGGCATCACTTCTAATCGTCCTCCGTAATTCAATCCACCCAAATTCATCGTTGAATTTCTACCTTCTCCAGAGCTTAAAACCAGTTTCTCCCGAACTACAAGTCTTCCTAAGTAGTGTTGCCAATTCAATTGCAATCCCACATCCCGGTCCAGTGAATAAGCTCCACTTAAGGCACTTCGATCAACGAATTGAAAATGTTCGGATGTAACCATTCGGCCTAGGTTACCAGGCATGATGAACTGACCTATTTTGAGATGGATATTGTCGCGAATCTTCCATGTTGCTTCTGCATCGTAAAGCAGCTTACTTA
>CAXAIH010000178.1:0-4466 GCA_963968755.1 uncultured Flavobacteriales bacterium | reverse complement strand
CTAGAAGTGAATGAGCGGCAAAAGCGAATCTTGGCTGTGCTACTTCTAAAGCGTTTCATTGATAATATTCATAATCACGACGAACCTTTATCGGCCCCGGAGCTCTCATTAGTCTATCACAGCCCAATACGGCTTATTCGTAAGCTACTTGATCGGCTGCTTGATGTAGGTTATATCCGAGAAGTGGTTACTAAAGATGACAGCAAGGAGGGGAAGTATCAGCTTTCTGTGGAATCGACAGAGTTGAGTCTCTACGAAGTAATTCAAGCTCTTGAGTCTAGAGGTAATATTCTTCCCTTGAAGGAAACGGATATGCTCAAGAAGGTGGAGGAAGTGATGGAAAAAATAAAGGGCGACCTAAAAAAGTCACCCAGTAATATTTTGATAAAAGATCTCTGATTACTTCAAGAAGACCTTCTCTACGTATGTGTTGTCCTTAGACTCAACAACTACGAGATGCACACCAGAAGCAAAATCGATGATTTGAACGATGAAAGATTCAACAGCCGTCAATTCAGAACGGAATACCAATCTTCCTGAAAGATCCATGATGCGAAGCTCTCCAGCTTTGACGTGATCTCCTTTTCTATTAACTACAAGAACGTCACTAAGAACAGTAACATCAGTGTAGTTCAAAAACACTTTAGAAGGTACGTCAGTTGTGGTAGCACCTTGAGCTGAAAGTTGAGCGTTAGACGACTGTCCTAAAACAGCTTGATTGTTTTGAGCGTTGAGGCTGACAGATGCTCCAAAGATAAGCGCAAAAATTAAAACTTTTTTCATGTGGTCACCGGGTTTGTGCAAAAGTAGATAAAATTATCCTTACACCTAAGGTATTACCGTTCGTTCGATGTTCTGCACTGCAACTTCATTGGAAGGCTTGATACTCAAGCTTTTTTCGAAGCAATTTCGAGCCAAATCAAACTCGGCGAGGTTTAAATGAGTAGCTCCCAAGTCGTTCCAGTACTCATATTCTGCCTGGAATACACGTTGGCTTAAAAATGCTTTCGTTTCCTTGAACTTTCCGACTTTCAGCATGAGAATCGCCAAGTTGTGGTGAGCCTTCCATTCTTGCGGGTAAAGACTGATGCATTTACGATATGCTTTCAGCGCATCACGGGGACGTTGGTTTTGCTCTGCCAGCAAAGCGATGTTGTAATAAGCATCAAATTGTCCCGGCATCACTCTCACAGAGTTTGAAAAGGCTTTCATGGCTTTTCGGCTTTTTTTGAGTCGCATATATGCGACACCAATGTTGTTCCAAGCTCGATAATTTCGACCGTAGTAACTCAATGATTTTTTTAAGGTCTCCACTGCATCCATCGGGCGGTCTTCAAGCAGGTAAATCAAACCGAGATTATTCAATGCGACATAGTTGCTCGAGTCGAGGGAAAGTGCGGTCAGGGTAGGTTCAAGTGCCTTGGAGCTTTCTCCTTCATTAAGATAGGCTTCTCCGAGGTTGGCCCAAACACGGTCATTCATTGGAGCGTGCTTCGCATTGTGCTCGAAGAGGGTGACTTTGGTCTGCCAGCTTTGGGCTCGGAGAAAGCCTAATGGTAACAGAAGAACTATAAAGGCAATCCAGGCATAATTCGCGTACCTGAACTTGGAAAGCACATGAGCTAATACCAGCCCAACCCCCAAGAAAGGAATGTACATGCGGTGCTCCACGAATAGGTCGGGAAGTGGAATGATGGTGAGGACAACAAGGTTTCCAAAAAAGTAAAGCACTAAGCCACTTCTTAAAACGATTGAATTACTTCGAATGAAGAGAACAAGAGAGACTATTAGAAGGAGAACTCCCACCCCGAGCCATGCGATATTCAAAACGGCTGGGACGTCGTAGTCGAGAATGAGAGGGTAGGGCAGCACCATCAAGAACAGGTATTTCCACATGAACGAAACCTGCAGGAGCAGATAATCAATGCTGCTCAGATCAGCGTAGGTTTTCCCGGTATAGCCACCGTATTCATAAAGTAAAAACAAGGCTCCGCAAACAAGCAGGCTAACAATAAATGCACGTCTGGAATTCGAACTTTCTGGAAGAACAAAGAGTTCCAAAAGCGCCACTACCATGATAAGTGAAAAGGCAGTTTGTTTGCTGTACAAGGCCAATATGAAGAAGAAGGCACTTACAAGTATGTGTTTCGCCGTGGTTCGTTTGGATTTCAAATAGAATAGGAGAGATAGAAAGTAGAAAAGCGCTGAGAGGCTTGTGCCGCGCTGGCTGACGTAAAGGAAATTTTCGCTTAAGAGTGGATGAAGTAGGAAAAGCAAGCCCAGACCACAGGCCAGATGCTCGTCGCTCTCCTTCTTTTCAAAAGCACTTAATTCTTTTGCGATCAGAAAGACCATAAATGCATTGATCAGGTGCAAAAACATATTTGTCACCCGAAACCAAAAGGCTTCTGAGCCGGTGAGCTGATAATTTAGGAAGAGTGTGAAGGCTGCAATTGGACGTTCATTGATGTTCGTCCAAAAGGAAAGCTTTGCTAGTCCCTCTCCATTGGTGACCAAAATGTTGTCGGTAATCTGCTTTTGATCATCAAAGACAAAGGGTCCGTCAAGAGCCGGCGAATAGGCAAGAAAAAAAAGAGTGATTGCCAAAAATGCAATCCATATTTTTGGTCGCTTCAAACTGCACACAAACTGGGATTTTATATTGAATCCTGGCTGGGCAAGATAAGACTTCCAAGATTGTCACTAAAAGTTCGACACCTAAATGAGTACAGCTATGCACGCCTGAAAGGGCAGGGTGTTTCGAAGGCTCAGTCTGTGTCAAAAAGTGGGATTAAGATTCACTCCAGGGCAGAGCGTGGTTACTCCTTTGATCTCTTTGGAAGAGAAGTTCAACTTCATGAAAAGCAAAGCAAGCAAATCGTCATTTACGGGAACTATGCGATTGTTCATGTCAAAGGTTGGCTTGTCGATTATTCCAATAATGCCCTTGCGGCCAAAGTATTTTTACGCGTTGGAGAAATGCTCTTTCCAGTGGAATACGGGTCTTTACGCTCTGATGTTGCCAACAAACTCAAGAATAAGGAGCTCGCTCCATGTGGTTTCCAAGTGAATATCCCCGGGGTTACCTTCATCGAAGCTCATGGTATCTCCTTGGTGTTTAGAACAGAAAATGGTAAATGGGCTGAAAGCTCAACCATTACTGTTGACATTCGCCCGCTTGACCCCAATCTCATTCGAGAACAAGAAGATGCTCAAGGCGTAAGTCAGGAGCTCGATAGAGCAAGAAAGAGTCGAGAGCTTCATTTACTTCATATGTATGGAAGCTTGTCGTGGAGACTCACGAAACCATTTCGATGGAGCTTGGACGCACTGCAACTTGTAGGAGCTTTATTCAACCGAAAAAAGTTGAAGGCGGCTTTTCTCGAAATCAAGGAGAAAGGTTTGTTGGAAGGCCTGAAAGTAATTCTTCAAAACAGGAAGAATTTCAATTACTTAAATCAAGATTACAAGATATACCTAGAAAACCATCATCTGGGGCCCAAAGAACTTACTGCTCTGAAAGAAGAATCCAAGAGGTTTAAGTATTCACCCAAGATTTCAATCCTAACCCCAGTGCACAACGTAGATCGGATTTGGTTGAATGCCTGTATCAATTCCGTCTTAAATCAAGTGTACTCGAATTGGGAACTTTGCCTTTTCGACGATAGTTCTTCGAATGCTGAAACCCTAAAGGCATTGAAAGATTGGGAGGCGCACGACCCCCGCATCAAGGTGCGATATGGGAAAGACAATTTACACATTTCAGGAGCTTCGAACAAATGCCTTGAGATGGCCACAGGCGATTATGTAGGATTGCTCGATCACGACGATGAGCTGACTCAAGACGCTTTATTTGAAGTTGTTAAGGCGATAAATGCCGATCGAGAAATTGATTTCTTCTTTTCTGATGAGGATAAATTGGAAATGAATGGTGAGCGGACACAACCGTACTTTAAGCCAGGATTTAACGACGACCTCTTTTTGTCGAATAACTACCTCTGCCATTTTTCAGTTATTCGCAAGAGGCTGTTGGATGAAGTTGCAGGTTTTCGAAAAGGCTACGAAGGCTCACAGGATTACGACCTCTTTCTCCGAGTCTACGAAAAGACGGATAAGATTCAACACATTCCAAAAGTGCTCTATCATTGGCGAAAGATTCCGGGGAGCACAGCTGCCGTCTACGACGATAAGAGTTATGCCAATACGGCTTCCATTAAGGCATTAACAGATCATTTGAATCGAAAAGGAGAAGCTGGCGAAGTGGCCAACGGCTTATGGCCTGGGTCCTTCAGGATCAAGCGTCAACTGGAAAGCCCTCGAGTGAGTATCATCATTCCTTTTAAAGATCAGGTAGAGCTTCTTGAACAATGCCTCGAATCGATTTGGGAAAAGTCGAGCTACGAAAACTTCGAGATCATTCTCTTAAACAACCAATCTGTAGAGAAGTCAACCGAACGATATCTAAA
>CAXAIH010000177.1:0-4494 GCA_963968755.1 uncultured Flavobacteriales bacterium | reverse complement strand
ATCCGAGTGTTCTTCATTTACGTTTCTTTTCTCACCATTGGTTCTACCTTGATCTTTTACCTCATCTTGGCATTCTTCATCGAACACCGCTATCTCTTCAAGAAAAAACGAAGATCAATCTGGGATTTGTAAGTCGCCATGCTGTTTAATATTAAATACTTCAAAGAGATTTACTATGCGCTAGCAACTCTCTTGGCAATTATTTTTATTGGCACACTTGGGTTTAAACTTATAGAAGGCTACAATTATTTCGAGGCCTTTTATATGACCATCATCACCGTTTCCACGGTTGGTTTCTCTGAAGTTCGACCACTCTCAGATATGGGCAGATTGTTTACCGCTTTTCTCATCATAACGAGTTTCGGTATTTTCGCTTATGCTGTATCTTCCATCACACGTTATCTTGTAACCGGGAAATACAAAAACTACTTTAAAGACTATCGAGTGAATAAGGCAATTCGAGAAATGGAAAATCACGTGATTGTATGTGGTTATGGCCGAAACGGTAAGCAGGCGGTTGCGACTTTACAGGCACACCAGGTTCCTTTTATAGTGATTGAACAGAACGAAGTGGTAGTGGAAGAATTACGACTTCAAACCGATGTGATTTACATGCGTAGCAATGCTACTTCTGAGGAAGTATTGATCGACGCAGGTATCGAAAGAGCCAGGGCTATGATCACAACTCTTCCTGAAGATGCCGATAATGTTTTCGTGGTGCTCACAGCAAGAAGCCTAAATGATCACTTAAATATCATTAGCCGCGCTAGTGAGTTGCGTACTGAGAAGAAGCTTAAAATGGCTGGGGCAAACAATGTGATTATGCCGGACCGGGTGGGCGGCTCTCATATGGCTTCTTTAGTTGTCACTCCCGATGTCATGGAATTTCTTGATAAGATTTCAATAACTGGATCGGCAGATATTAATTTGGAGGAAGTGGAGTTTAAGAATATTCCAGCCAGTTTCAGATACAAATCCTTTTCCGAGTTGGAAGACCGGTATCAAATCGGAGCAAAGATTATCGGCTACAAAACAGCCGCAGGAGAGTATATTATCAATCCGCCTGAGGACCTTGAGTTTATTCCTAACTCCAAGCTCTTTGTGTTAGGAAATGCCGAGCAAATAAGAAAGTTGAATTCCATTCTTGTAGAGGTTTCTAACTAGAACTCGAGAATCTTATATTTGGGTCCCACAGCCCTATCTCACACTTATGAAGTACAAAGTAGTTTTGGTTCTGGCACTCATCAGCCTTTTCCCACTTTTGTCTATGGCTCAGCCTGCAAGCGGAATAGATGAAGCCATCAACGAAGTTTTTACGCCAGTTGCTGATGTTTTAGGGAAGATCATATTCTTCGAAATTCCGGTAGCACCTGGAAAGAAAGTTCCGTTTGTATTGGTGTGGCTCATCGCGGGAGCTCTCTTTTTCACCTTTTATTTTAAGTTCATAAACTTCCGAGGGTTTAAGCATGCCCTTGACGTCGTTCGCGGTCGCTACGACGACCCTTCAAACCCAGGTGAAGTTTCTCACTTCCAAGCCCTAACAGCAGCCTTAAGTGGAACAGTCGGAGTAGGGAATATTGCGGGAGTTGCACTTGCAGTTTCACTAGGAGGACCAGGGGCAACATTTTGGATGATTGTTGCTGGATTATTAGGAATGTCCTCAAAGTTTGTTGAGTGTACTTTGGGAGTTAAGTATAGAAATGAGTACGAAGATGGTACCGTCTCAGGCGGCCCCATGTACTACTTAAGTAAAGGCCTCAAGAAAAAGAACATGGGAGGATTTGGTAAGATCCTCGCTGTGATTTTTGCCGTTGCTGCAATTGGAGGATCCTTTGGAGGTGGAAATATGGTTCAGATAAATCAAGCCACCTTGCAGCTTACCGAAGTTACTGGAGGCGAAAACAGTATTTTTTATGGTCAAGGCTGGATTTTTGGCGTATTGATGGCCGGAGTGGTTGGCTTTATCATCATTGGAGGAATCAAAAGTATCGCAAAAGTGACAGACAAGATTGTCCCTTTTATGGTAGGGATTTATGTGATTGCTGCGCTAATTATCATTTTCGGAAACATTACTGAGATACCCGATGCCTTTGGTCAAATTATATCTGGTGCTTTCAATGCAGATGCCATGTATGGTGGCGTTGTTGGTGTGCTCATTATGGGATTCAGAAGAGCGGCATTTTCAAATGAGGCCGGTATCGGATCGGCATCCATCGCCCACTCTGCGGCAAAAACAGATAAGCCAGTAAGTGAAGGTATCGTGGCTCTCCTAGAGCCTTTTATTGATACGGTTGTAATCTGCACGATGACCGCTCTCGTAATTGTAATATCGGGGTATGGAAGCATAGGCGCTCAGGCGGCATTTGAGTCAGCAAGTTCAGGTGGAGGAAGTGCAGCGGGTATCGCCTTAACCTCATCAGCTTTCGCTCAAACCTTGAGTTGGTTTCCTATTGTACTATCCGTCGCAGTTATCTTGTTTGCACTCTCAACCATGATTTCTTGGTCCTACTATGGCTTGAAATCCTGGACCTACATATTTGGTGAGAGCAGAGCGGCAAATAATGCCTACAAAATTGTTTTCTGTTTCATGATTGTCGTTGGGTCAGCCATCAGTGCGAAAAGTGTGTTTGACTTTGGGGATGCGATGATTTTTGCCATGTGTTTTCCAAATATCATTGGCTTAATAATATTGGCTCCTGAGATCAAAAGCGAGATGCTCGATTACCAAGAAAAAGTCCGAACAGGAGTTATTAAGAAGTACAAATAGAGTCTCCATTCGGGGCTGCTTCTTGCTTTTCATCGCCGAATAAATCCATTGGAAGAATTCTTCTTCTAGCCCTCATCTGTAGTGTGCACTTTTGCAACTATCTTAAAGTACTTCTTGAGTAAGTTTCATGAGAAAAGCCACCACATCATTCATCCTCCTTCTTTTTACAAGTCTTGTTTTTGCAGGGCCAACGGATATTCTCGTTAAGGGTAAAATCTTCGAAGGAAATGAGGTGCTTCGTGGGGTTGCGGTGTCTGTGAATATGGCCCATACACAGTACAAGAACTACAAATCTTCTACGTGGAGTCTCATCGTAGACGAACAACGGATTAAGCCTTTCTTATTTCTTCCTCCTTTAACTTGAATTCATCTTGCATGAGAGGACGAATACAGTCATTCGTCATTCTACATGAATCTTTAGGATTTTCGGGAGAAACAATTCCATGTCACTTCCATTTCGCGATTACTTATTCTTCCATCCAAAAGAGCGCACGTCACTGGTGTTTTTGTTTCTCATCAATTGTATCCTTTTCCTAGCTCGGGAGTGGAAGGATTATTACGGTGCCCATTTAAAGGAAGATGCCTTTATCTCTGCGCTTCACAGTCCAAGATCAGCACTCCCTGAGTCAGAGGAGAGTGCGATCGGGCAAGTGAAAGAGGTGTTTTCTCAGAACCGTCCGGAAGGCAATATGAAGGTTCAAGCGTTGGAATCAAACTCGAAAAACGATTTAGTCAGCTAAATATCGCCCTTAAAACCGCCAAGGAAGATGAGTTGGAAAAACTTCCCTTAATCGGTCCTAAGCGTGCTTCAGGAATTGTGAAGTATAGAGAAATGCTTGGGGGATTTTATTCCGCTAAGCAGCTCTTAGGAGTCTACACAATTGATTCTGCTGTATATCATGTGGTGAGTCCGCTAGTGGAAGTGAAACGAATTTCTGGTCAAGAATAAACCTCTCCGAGGTGGAGTTTAAAAGCTTATTGCGGCATCCTTACTTTGATTACACTTTGGTGAAGTCCATTTTCTCATTGAGAGATGCAGGGCCGATCGACTCGCTTGCCACTCTCAGAACTATTGATTTGATAAGTGACTCTAGCTTTGCTAAGATTGCGACTTACTTCTATGTCGAGACCAAATAATTCAACTTCTTGGAGTGTGTGAAATAGTGCTATTTTCGAAGCCTGTATGACGGAGGCTGAAATCAAGTCATTTATTCGAGTAGTTCCTGATTTCCCTGAGGATGGGATTTCATTCAAGGACATTACGCCACTCTTGAAATCAGCGGAAGCATGTAAGAGAGTTCAAGACAAAATTTTGGAACATTTCAAAGATGGCGTAGATGCCGTCGCAGGAATTGAAAGTCGAGGTTTTTTCTTTGGCTTTTCTCTTGCCCAAGCACTCGGAGTTCCTTTTATACCTATTAGAAAAAAAGGTAAACTTCCGCTCAAAACTGTGAGTGTCCGCTATGGTCTCGAATACGGTTTTGATGAGTTAGAAATGCATTTGGATGCTGTTGAAAAAGGTCAGCGCGTTCTCATTCATGACGATTTATTGGCAACAGGGGGTACTGCTGCGGCAGCTGCTGAGTTGGTCAAAATCGCCGGCGGGGAATTAATCGGTTTTAGTTTCCTCATTCATTTAAGCTTTTTGGAAGGTTTGCAGAAGGTGCAGAAACATTCCAGTAACATTCATTGTTTGACTCCTTACAAAGAGTAGTTATGAATTTCGA
>CAXAIH010000176.1:0-4506 GCA_963968755.1 uncultured Flavobacteriales bacterium | reverse complement strand
CGTGCTCGAGCGCTCGACGGCGCTAAAAAGAAAAAGCCCAATTCGCTTTACGAATGGGCTTTTCTTGTGACTCCGCAGGGATTCGAACCCCGAACCTCCTGATCCGTAGTCAAGTGCTCTATCCAGTTAAGCTACGGAGCCAATATTTAAGCGGCGAAAATAGACAATTCTCTTTTACAGATGTTGCTTTATGGGGGCTCAAATATTTTCAAGCTCATAGCTAGGAGGATTGTTGATTACTCGGCAAGAAAGTCCTTCACGAGGTCTCATTTCTTGAGCCTTCATCTTAGTATTATTGCAATGCGTGCGATTATTAGTCTTCCTCATTCTTTTTGGACTTAGTCATAGTCTCTTTGCTCAGTTGAATCCGAATTCTAAACTTGAGCGAGAGGGATTTGATGCTTCATACTTGGAATTCCTGATTAAAAAGAAAATAGACAGCGTTCGCCTCAGCAAATCCCTGAAGCCATTCCTTTCGGATTCAATAGCTTATCGTGCAGCTCAGGATCAATGCGCCTATATGGTGAGCAAGAAGAAGTTGAGCCATTACCAAGAGGGAAACGCTCAAAAGAAGACCCCTCAGAAGCGCGTCGAGTTTTATGGTGCTAAGAATTATTTCTCTGGTGAGAATGTGGCTTTTGTTCCCTTCGATACGGATATGTACTACACACATGACCGCAGGAAGAAAACACACTTCGTTGGTTCATATGCTAGGGTTGCTTACGACATGATGATTGGCTGGGTCAACTCCAGACTCCATTACGAGAACATCCTAAACATTGACTACTCAATCACAGGTCTAGCGGTTGGAATTGATTGGACTGAAAAAGAGGCCTACTGCACCCAGGTCTTCGCAGAAGTTCAGGGGAATTATGAGGGAAAAGCAAGTCCAAACTTATTTCCCTTTGAAAGTCCAGCTAAAAAAAAAGGTCGAACCTCAGACCAGCCCAAACGGACTAAAGAGGACAAGAAATCAGATATAGTTTGGCAAAAGATCCCTTGGCGTCTCAAAGTTCCAACGAAGGACCGGCATTGTAAGGGGGATAGAAGTGATTTCCTTAAAGGGGAGCAGGTAAAGCCACAACGTTCAGGGAAAAACATGAGCTTGTGTGTGTATGACCTGAACAGGTTCAAACGCACGTTTCAGAGAAGAAAGGATGGACTAGCCTTCGAATTCATTTCTTTCGCCGAAGCCTTTTCTTGTGAAGAAGGAAACATGGGCTTAAAGCGAAACCTGAACAACGTTGATGGTCCAATTGAAGGTTATCTTCAAAAACCCGTCTACAAAAAGGATATTCTTCGGCAAGTTGAGACCCACCTTGCACAACAAAGAGGCAAGAGAAAACAGCGCAATCAGTGCTTTACTATTGATCTTGGCGAGATTCCCCCTCAATATCTAACACGAAAGACAGACGTTCGTCTAGTGTGGATTCAGAAGAAGCGTATTTGCGAAGTGATCCAGTTCCAGCCTATTTGTGGAAACCTCTTGGACCACGATCCTCCGCAAATACCGCTTCCAATAAACGTTGAACCCGACAGTAACTTCAGACCCAGTCAGGCACCTGAGGTATTCGAATTTTTGGTTCCCTTCGATAAGAACTCTACACAGTTTGACCGTGCTTTATTAAAACCCCTCTTTGAGCTTTTAGCGGCTGAAGATGTGATTGTTAGAAAAGCACGCATTGAAGCCTTTGCTAGTTTAGAAGGAAGTTTGGCGCAGAACACAAAGCTGTTCCGGAAGCGCGCTGATCAGATTATGTCAGCCATAGGGAAGGTGCAGGAAGACAGTATTCCCACCGAAGTAATAGCAAAGGAGAACTGGAAGGACTTCATGAAGGATGTGAAGGATTCCGACTATAAATTTCTACTCAAGCTTGACTCCACTGAAATCAAAGCTTACCTGAATAAGAATTCTCACAAGCTGGAGCATATCCTGAAAGATCATAGGTACACAGCTGCAAAGTTTTACGTCTACCAAAAGTTGAACCCCCAAAATACCTTGGAGTTTGCGGTAGATGAGTTTAATGCAAGGGCCTTAGAATTGGTAAAGCGCAAAAAGCTTCCAAGAATGAGCGCGGAACGTTTAATGAAAATTCAGAACTACGTTCATTGGAAGGGGCCTAGAGGTGATACCTCTTGGCAGAACCTTTATATACCAAACACGCAGGCCTTTTCCCGGTTCGCATTAAATCAATGGCTCTTTGTTAAGGCCAATACAGATATTGAAGCTCGACAGTTTTACCAAGCCCTGAAAGGCCTAAGCAAGTTCCTGGGCGATGACGATGACTATCTCTTCGCGGTTTACACGCACATTCTAAACAACAAAAACGACGATTATTTGGGCGAGCTTTTAAGCAAGGCGAAGTTGCAGTTCCTGCTAGAATCTGAAAACATTGAGGAGAATGTAAAAGAGGAAGTTCGACTTCTGTATCATCTCTTGAATGCGAACTCCATTTTCTTAAAATATGGGGGCCGGAACCTCAAGCGCGCGAAGTCTTCACTCAAGTTTGTAAAAAGCTATTATGATGAGAAAGAACTATCCGACGACAAGCTCTTTCAACTGGCTTCCTTTTACGTCTTATTTCATCAGTACACGTGGGCGGAAGAAGCTCTCGCTGCAGCTGCTAAACGCGAGGAGCCAAATGGGGAGCTCCTCAGCTTCTTTCTAAAGATTTCAGCTTTTCAAGATCTAGAAGAGGGTACGACGAGTCATTCTCAGTTGCTATTAGATGCTCAGGAGTCATTAGGTGAAAAGGCTTGGTGTAACCTATTCTTAGGGCCATGCAACATTAATTTTCACATTTTCGATGATGTGAATGTACTCCGAGAGTATTGCGAAAGCTGTCGCTAGTTATACAATAAAGTAGCCTTCAGGCGTGGGATCAGAAGCTTATCCTCCAGCTTAGCATGAATTTGTAAGTCCCAGAGAAACTGGCGCAACATATTCATCAATACGCCAAAGCCAAAAGCTTCAGGTTGATGCTTCAGACGGTCTTCCAAAACACTCATGATCATCTCCAATTCGTCTTCGTTCTCATGATCGTGACGATCTAAATCTTCAAGTATATGGTACACCGCCAGCTCCGATACATCGCAATTGAGCAGCAGGGGAAAGATCTTGCGCTCTTCAAACATAATGTGCTCTATTAAGTCTGAACGGAATTTTTCGAAGTAGTTCTCCAATAAGAGGAGTAAGGGGTCGTCTGTCTCTTCCCGCAGATTGAACATAAAGTGTTCTATTTCAGGTAGCTTTTTCGAGAGATAGAAATCGTGTGTTGCATATAAGTAGTTCAACAACTCAACATCTTCGGTTTCTGTCATATTCAAGGACTCGAATTCAGCCTCTAAACGAAAGAGTTTTTCGAGCTTTTTGAAGAAGCTTACTCCGACTGGATATGATTCCAAATCAACGTCTGAAATTTCCTGAGGGAAGCGCGCTTCCAGCGCTTCAGACTGACGTTCTTCTTGTATTAAGTGTTCCAATTGATGGTCTTTAAATGATAATTTTCAACGGAAACAAGATACCGTCAGGCATGAGCAGAACAGCCTAGAAAGAATTCTATTTATCAAGTTCTTGTTGTTGAATACCTGTACTTGTTGACAGACATTGTTCATATCACCGTAACTGCTTTTAATCTAACTTCGCTTTGTCCTTCGGTCCGCTTGAGAAAGCGGTGAATAGGGAAAACGGTGGGAATCCGTTGCTGTACCCGCAGCTGTAAGTTTCGTGTAGAGATGACAAACAAAACCACTGAACGTATGTTTGGGAAGGTGTCGTCGGGAAACAAGCCAGAAGACCTGCCAGTGGACATAATATAGTCAGTGCTTTCGGGAACAAAAGCGGGACATTGTCCTTCTACGATCTCGGAGTTTTTGTTTAATCAAAACTTCAAATCAATGAAAATCAAATTTTTCAGTATCCTAAGTCTTGGGCTTCTCATGAGCTTCCAAGCCTTCACTCAAAGCTCACTTAAATATGTGTGGGTTCTAAACGAAGGTCGTTACGACTACGTTCAGCAACAGCAAGCCATTCCGGTAAGTCTCGGACGATATAATGTGAACCAAAAATCCTATCAGGAAATGCGTTCGTTTTCGGAAGTTCGTTTTGGCTCGGACCTTCTTGTAACGGATGACTTCATTTTTCTTGCAGTTGATACCTTGCTCCTTAAACTGGATAAATTCAGTTTGAACGAGTTGGATCGTGCTACAGTCAAAGGAATTCGAAAGATTGCCATCGACGAAAATCAGGTATACATCACACGAGGCGAGTATGGAGTTACTTTCAATTCGTACTTCCAAATGCGAGATATAAAAGATTTGAGCCAGTTGACGGAAGTAGATGTAAACTTAGGCCCTAAGTTCGCTTCTGAAGGTGTGGCGGTGAAAGATGGTCAGGTCTATATTGCCGTGAACAACGGTTTCGATTTTGGCAACCAGGTTGGTTTTCTTGGAAAATATGACTTGGGCATGAATCCGAGATATCAAGAAATTGACCTTGGTGTGGAT
>CAXAIH010000175.1:0-4539 GCA_963968755.1 uncultured Flavobacteriales bacterium | reverse complement strand
CTTGACTCTCTTGCTGAGCCTGATTCTGTTGCCTGTTCTCTTTAAAGGGAAAATAATCGAGATTGTGCGCGAAGAAGCGAGCAAGAGTGTTAAAGGGGAATTGAGCTTTGGAGATTTTGACCTAAGCATTATTTCTTCTTTTCCAGATTTCAAATTTGAAATTCAAGATGTGCGGGTTGCTGGAGAAGGCAAGTTTGCAGGCATTGAGTTGCTTAAAATGGCCAAGCTCGAAACGAGCATCGACTTTATGTCGGTTGTGAAAGGAGATGAAATCCAAATTAAATCCTTCTTCATTGATAATCTGAAGCTAAATGTGCTGGTTCTTGGAGATGGAGCAGCCAACTACGACATTGTACCTGAGGGAGACGAGGATGTTGAAATTGAACAGGATGAAGGAGAGACAAAATTTCAGATTGGTCTGAAGGAATACGGAATCACTAATTTTAATCTCCTGTACGACGATCGCGAAAGAGACGTGTTTGCTGAGATTAAAGCTTTAAACCATTCGGGTACTGGTGACTTCACTCAGGAAGTGTTTAAACTGATTACCCAAACCAGCGTTGAGGCCATTACGGTCAAAATGGATGCGGTTCCCTATCTGAATAAGGCCAGCCTGTCTTCTGACTTTAGCATCAATATGGATTTAGCGAAAAGCAGATATGAATTCGATGAGAACAACCTTCTGCTAAATAAGCTGCAATTGAATTTCGATGGTTGGCTTGAAATGCCGGAGGATGATATCAATATGGATTTGTCATTTTCAGCTCCAAGCACCGACTTTAAGGAAGTGCTTTCTCTCATTCCCGCAGTTTACGCCAAGGACTTTGAAGGGGTACAAACAAAGGGTAGTTTCAATTTTAATGGATATGCCAGAGGCTTGTATACGAAGTCAGCTCTGCCGAGCTTCTACTTGAACTTAGGAATCAAGGATGCCTTTTTTCAATACCCGGACTTACCGAAAGCGGTTGAAAACATTCAACTTGATCTAAACCTGAATAATCCAGGTGGTAGTGAGGATAAAACCATTGTAAACCTCAAGAAGCTTCACCTCGATTTGGGAGACAACCCGTTAGATCTCAGCTTGTACATGAAAAACCTAGTAAGCGATCCAGACTTGAAGGCAGAGCTTATGGCTCAATTTAACTTGGCCAGCCTTTCGGAATTCTATCCTATGGAAGAAGAGTATGCGGGCTCTGTAACTGCAGATGTAAAGCTTGCAGGAAAGCTTTCCGCTCTGGAAGAGGAGCGTTATGAGGACTTCAATGCGCAAGGAAAATTGATTCTACTAGGAATGGATTACAAGGACAGCAGTTTGCCCTATACGGTGGAAATCAAAAGACTTTATCTCGATTTTGCTCCAGAGTATTTGGATATGACTGCTTTTGAAGCGCAGTTAGGAACCAGCGATATTTCCGCTCAAGGAAAAGTGAAAGATTTCTTGCCTTACTAC
The DNA here is from genome assembly GCA_963968755.1 of uncultured Flavobacteriales bacterium. Lineage (GTDB taxonomy): Bacteria > Bacteroidota > Bacteroidia > Flavobacteriales_G > Salibacteraceae > UBA4419. Next base: position 3,089 of record CAXAIH010000175.1, on the reverse strand, counting down.
TTTCATGATTCTACCATTTCGGGGAACTTGGCCCTTCAGTCTACTTTCATGGATATTGATGCTTTGATGGGGCCTGAGGAAGAAGAGGATACAACCGAAATAGAAGAGGATTACGACATCATTGAAGTTCCTTCAAACATCGAATTTGACCTGAGTTGCAACTTGCAAGAGGTTTTATATGACAGTATGCAACTGACCAATATGATGGGGAAACTTATCGTAGGGGGTGCGTCTGTTGACATGCGAAACTTGAGCTTCAATATGATGAAGGGAAGCATAGTTCTGAATGGGGCTTATGCCACCGTTGACCCAAAAGTGCCGACGGTAGATTTTAACATAGGAATCAAAAATTGGGACTTGCCTATGACCTTCGAAACCTTCAATTCGGTGCAGAAAATGGCACCTATTGCAGAAAGTGCTAAGGGTGGTTTTTCCACTGATTTGAAATTTGTCTGTGAGCTAGATAGTGCAATGGGGCCAGTGTATCCGAGTATAAATGGTGGAGGGAACTTAGTGACCAATGAAGTGGTGATCGACGGTTCTAACTCCTTGAAGAAAGCAGCGGAAGTTCTTAAGAACGATGATTTTGCCAAGATGAACTTGAGTGATGTTAAGCTCACCTATGAGTTTGTGGACGGACGCGTTCATGTGAAACCATTCGACATGAAATGGAGCGAATCGAAGGCAGTAGTTTCAGGATCCCATGGCTTCGATTTGACTTTGGATTACTTCGTGAAGATGGAGGTGCCATCAAAAATGTTAGGCGGTGCAGTGGCCAGTGCCACGAGCTTATTGGCTTCCCAGGCAAAGAGCGCAGGAATCAATCTAGGAAGTGGGGAGACCATAAAACTTGACCTCAAGATTGAAGGAACCATAGAGGATCCGAAAATGAAGCCCGTATTTGCTACAAGCGAGGCTGGAGCCAAACTGAAGGATCGAGCGAAGGAGGAGCTCAACAAGGCAAAAGAGGAGCTGGAGCAAAAGGCGCGGGAAGAGGCTGAGAAGTTCAAAAAGGAAGCAGAGGAAAAGGCTCGCAAAGAAGCCGATCGACTAAAAAAGGAAGCGGAAGACAAGGTGAAAGCGGAAAGCGAAAGATTGAAGAAAGAGGCTGAATCAAAAGCCAAAGCTGAGGCAGAAAAAGCCAAGAAAGAAGCGGAACAAAAGTTGAATGCGAAAGGAAAGGAAGAGCTCAAGAAACTTTGGAAACGTTAGGATACTTTAAACCCCTTCAGATCATAGTCAGCGTTAGGCTTTTAATTGCCGCCATCATCATTCCTTTTCTCACATTTTCACAAGAATCATGTGACGAAGATTTGTCGCCGAAGGCTGTAAAGTTTTTCGAGAAAGGACAAGCGCTTAAGCGCTCCTCAGAAAGAAGAGAGCTTTTCCAGAAGGCCTTGGATATTGAGGAGGACTACGCCGCAGCCAACTATCAGATGGCCCTCTTGAGTTTAAAAAGCGCAAGTGCGAGAGGAGCAGGCTTCAATAGAGTCGCGAGCTATTTCATGAAACTCATTGAGGTTTGCCCGGATTATCACGTCGACCCCTACTATTACCTCGGCGAAATCTATTTGGGTAAACGCGACTTCAAAATGGCTCAAGGCTATTACCAACGTTTCTTGGATTTTAATTCAGAAAACGAAGCAGCTTACCCAGAGGATTTTGACGAGAAGCTAGAACGTATTCAGGACAATAAGGAGTACGTGGATTTCTACGTGAACCAATATGAGAATCCAGTTCCATTCGACCCCGTAATTGTAAAGCAAGTATCAACCCAGGCAAATGAATACTTGCCCCTCTTAACGCCAGACAATACCTTCATGTTTTTTACAAGGCAAACAGAAGATAAGAGCACTGCGAAGGATCAAATGTTTCAAAGCGATAAGGTCAAGTATATTGAACGTTTTGTGAAATCAATGAAAGGCCCTACTGGATACGATGGCGGGACTCCTCTACCAGAACCCTTTAACAAAAGTGATGCAGTCAATTATGGTGGTGCTACGGTTTCATTGGACAATCGTCATATGATTTTCACGCGCTGCGAAAATAAGTTCGATGCTGGCTCCCAAACAGTGCGCAAATACTGCGATCTCTATTACACACATTACACCTTCGGTTTGAATCCAAACAACGGTAAAGAAGAATGGTACTGGACCGAGCCTGAAAATTTAGGTCCGAATGTTAATACGGACGACGGATGGGAGTCTCAACCTTCCTTGTCGGCTGATGGTAAAACACTTTTTTTTGCGACGGCTCGCGCCGATTCCGAAGGAATTGACATCTATGTTTCGCACAAGAAAAAAGACGGCAAATGGGGCAAGTCCAGTAGCATTAGTGAAGTGGTTAACACCGAGTTAAACGATAAATCTCCTTTCATGCATTCCGATTCGCGAACCCTTTACTTTTCCTCTCAAGGGCATTTAGGGCACGGCGGCTACGACATCTATTACACAAAACACGACGATGAGTGGAATTGGTCAGAACCTGTGAACATTGGTTTCCCAATCAATACCGATGAAGATGAACATGGTTTCATCGTTTCAACAGATGGAAAAACGGTTTACTATGCCTCGGCAAAATTTGACGGGAATAAAACTCCCCTCAACATTTTGAGCTTCGATCTGTACGAAGAAGCACGACCAGATAAAGTAGTTCTCGTAACCGGAACCATAGAGAACAAAGATCACAAACCCATTAAGGATGCTGTTGTAGAATTGAAAAGTTCAAAGTCGCAGCATATGAATCAATTCGAAGTAGAGAGCACCGACGGTCATTACGCGGCCATCATTACCGTGGATGATGATGAAGAAGAGGTTGTGATGAATGTAAAGGGAAAGGATGTCGGTTTTCAGTCCAAACTTCTGAAGGTAAAAGAGGAGGGTGTTCAAGAAATGGACATGAAGACGGAGGAATTAAAAGTGGGTTCGACCTATAAGATCAACGATATTTTTTATCAGACCAGTTCAGCGGATATTTCAGTTTCCTCAAAAAAGATTTTAGATGAGTTTGCCTTGTACCTGATAGAGCAAGAAAGTATGAAAATTGCTATTTACGGACATACCGATAACATGGGTAAAGCACAGCATAAC
>CAXAIH010000174.1:0-4551 GCA_963968755.1 uncultured Flavobacteriales bacterium | reverse complement strand
TGGAAGCTGTAAATAGGTTTTTCCGTCTTGTTTTAGCTCAAAGTGAATTTCAGGGAAAGCCATTGCGGAGCGTTGAAACTGCTCGAGGATATGTTTGAATTCAACCTGATTCGACTTCAGGAATTTGCGACGTGCAGGAATGTTGTAGAAGAGATTTTTAACGCGGATGCTGGTCCCGTTTTTACACACAACGGCTTCTTGTTCCGTGACTACACTTCCTTCAACGAGCAATCGAACTCCAGTTTCTTGTTGTGCCGTTTTCGATTTGATTTCCGTTTGACTCACGGATACGATGGAGGGAATAGCTTCTCCGCGAAAGCCCATACTTCGAATCTCGAAGAGATCTTCGGCTTTTCGGATTTTGCTTGTTGCATGTCTTTCGATGGCAAGGCGCAGGTCAATTTCCGACATTCCAGAGCCATTGTCCGTGACCTGGATTAAATTCTTTCCAGATTCTTTGATGTGTATTTCAATTTGGCTGGCTCCACTGTCGATGGAGTTTTCCAACAGTTCCTTTAGGACGGATGCAGGACGCTGAATGACCTCACCAGCGGCAATCTGATTGGCAACGGAATCGGGTAGTACGTGAATGATGTCAGCCAAGTGATTTGAATCTCAATTGTTGATTCAAAGAAAGCGATAGATGGAATACACCAAGGCAAAGAGTGCACCCGCAATCACAATAATTCTTCTACTGGATCCTTGGTTTGCTCTTTGTCGACCGTTTTTCTCCCAATGCTTTCGAAATTGAATCGCGGGATGTTCAGGATTATCGGCCTCCCACTGTGCCATTTCAACCCTTTTTTCAAAGGCTTCTTTGTCGGCGTCGTAATAGCGTGTCTTCATTTCGAAGCGCTTCGGTTTACGAGTTTGAAAGAAGTTTGAAATCATACTCAAATGTAATGGCTTTCAGCTTTGGTAAACAAAGGTGAATCGCAAAATGGAAGAAGTCAGAATGGGAAAGAAGTTGCCTATTCTGCTTAGGAAATTATTTTACTGGGTGTCGTTGTCGGTAGTGTCCGCCATCTTCACTTTGGACTTCAATGATGTAGGCAGCGCGTGGTAGATCAAGATTAAGCCCTCTTTTTGGAACAGTAAGGCAGTCACGATCAAAAACACAAACGCCCTTCATATCCCAAATTGTAAGGCTAAAAGAGGTTCGAGAATGTGCTGCTTCAAACAAGATTAGGCCCGTCGATGGATTGGGGTAAATCTGCCGAAATGCACATATCTGTGCTCTTGTTCTATTTCGAATTTGTATAGGTGTACATCACTGACATCGCGGACAAGGTATCTGAGCTTCTATTGTTGTAGTAGCTCTCCAAAGAGTAGCTGTGCCCGACAGATAATGCAAGGCCAGTCGTGCTAGAGTAAAAGGGGACCTGAATCAAACCAATTCCTTCGGAATAGGATTCAACTTTTGATCGATACAATTCTCTTCCCTCCGTTTCATCTTGGAGCACGAGCTCTTCACAAAAGGGATGCACATGGCATAAAATGAAGTGGATGAATTTGTCATCCTGTGGTTTTAGCAATTGAGTTATGTCCATTTTCAGACGTTCTTCTCCAGGAAATACCCTCCAGTGCCCCGTGAATTTCCTCCCTTGAGGATCGTGAAACTGATTAAATGGACTCGTGCTGTCGGCCAATATAACCTCCTCAAAACCACAACTAGGCTGTCGTAGACGATCCGTTTTTTCATCCGATTGTCCAAATAAGCCCTCAGGTCCTTCATATTGTTTGAAGATGAAGATGGCTTCTTGATGCAAGGGCTTTAAGGCACAAGAAAGATCAGATTCTAAATAGTAAAGCAGTTTCACGCGATGCTTTACCTGAGCGTACGCATTTCGAATGTTGTGATTGAGTACTTGGGAGACCAATTCGAAGCTTTGAGTTGCAGGAATGGGAATGCCAAAGCCTTCCGGGAGGCGCACAGAGTCGATGCCTTGAGATAGGGTGAAGACACGCGAATTGTGATCGGAAAAGCTGTTGTCCCAAAATAATTTAGCCGCTTCCCCTAGGTTTAAATTCGAATGGCAGAGGAATTCTGATGCAAATGAATCTGAACCTAGAACCTCTACTTCATAGCCTACGATCCACAAGAGTGAATCGGAGTTGGTAATCGTAAAATTTTGACGTTCATAAGGCCCCATCATGGATCTGTAGATGGTATCCACAAGCAGACTATCTGAGCTCAGCTCAAATGTTCGTGGGTCTCCTAGACTTTCCGTGCATTGGTCTTTGTCATATCGATCAGAATACCACGCAGAAAAGCTCTTGTCCTCAATTCGATTGCAGGCAAGCAATTGTAGCAGTACGAATCCAAGAATTGCAAGTTGCTTTTTCATGGAAAGGGAAGAACTATATTTTCTTTGGAAATATTGAACCCAGCGTCGAGGACTTTCTTTCTTTCTGGAGAGTTTCTGAGTATGGGGTTTGTGTGGTTCATATGTATGAAATGAACCCTAGACTTATCCCTTGAAGGTAAAGCTTCAAAGAGTTCAATGCTGGCTTGCACCCGTGGATGCGGAACTTCAGCCATGGATCTTTCTGAAAGCTCATCGTCGCTGTAAAAAGTTGCGTCAAGAAAAGCGTAATCGAAATTGGGAATGATATCCTCGATTCTCAAGTCCCACTTCGCCCAGGAATCAATGTCGGGAACAAAGAGGACTCGGCTGTTGATGGTGCTGACATCAAATGCCGCAGCTTCAGAATATTCTTCTCGGTGAGGCACTTGAATGGGACGAACTTTTAGATTTCTAGTTAGCTCTGTTTCACGATCAAATTCAAGTGTTCTCAGTTCAATGTTTCCAAGGCTATCTAGCAGTTGCCATGGACCGTTCGATTCGAGGTAGCTTCTCATTCGCGGAAGAACATACACCGGCACCCCTTTAGCACCCATGACCTCTCTTCCCAGTTGCGCTATGCCTAGGTAATGACCGATGTGGGCGTGGGTAATGAGTATGCCGCCCAAGCTGCAGCTTGGGAAACGGCTGTTCACATAGTTCAATTGATGTTTGATGGCGGGACTCGCTTCCAAAAGCCAAAAACGAGAGGAGTCTTCTTGAACAATAGCAATCGAAGTAGGGTAGGCGCCTTCTTGGGTGCCTGAGTTTACTGCCTTACAGCACATCTTTTTGCAATCTGCTTGCGGGTAGCCTGCGTCTTGAGCAATACCTAAGATTTGGAGCTGAAAGCCCGGACTTTGAGCGGAAAGTGAAAAGCAGAGAAGGAAGCTACCAAGGAAGCTGATGAAACTCTTTCTTGCCTTGAACAAAGAATTTCCAGACCAGACTTTTCGGATAGATTCCATTAAGATTCGGTTTGTGTTTAAGCGATTGAATATGTCTCCTCGATTTCCACCAACGTCCAAAGTAAAGTAAGAAATGATAGTGTGCTCGGTTAATGCCCGTACTTGCCTTAAACTCTCCATCCATGTACATCTTCAGCAAGGTGAGAACGTCCAAGCACATTCGAAATGGAATGATCCACCAAAGTTTTGAGAGAGGTAAATTCTTAAGCAACATGACGAGGTTGTTGCGGTGGTTTTGGTAGACCTTGGCTGAGCTTCCATATTTGATAATGAAGCCGCCCATATGATACACTTTACTCATGGGGTAGCAATGTACCTCATAGCCCAGCAACTTAAATCGCCAGCAGAGGTCAATTTCTTCCATATGAGCATAGAAGCCGTTATCAAACCCACCAGCAAGGTGATATTCTTTTGCTCTGACGAACATGCATGCGCCTGACACCCAAAACACCTCTTTGGCATCATCATACTGCCCTTGATCTTTTTCTGCCACATTCACCATCCGACCTCGGCAAAATGGATAACCCATGCAATCGATGAAGCCTCCGGCAGCTCCTGCATATTCAAATTCGTCTCGTCGGTCGTAAGACATGATTTTTGGTCCGGAAGCGGCAACATTTGGGTGCGCATCCATATACTGGATAATCGGTTCGCACCAATTTTCCGTGACCTCAATATCTGAACTAATTAAGACGTAATACTCAGCTTCAATTTGCGCTAAGGATTCCACATAACCGTTGGTAAAGCCTTTATTGACGTCAATTCTGAGTCGTCGAACGTTTTCTTGTTCTCCAAGGTAATCCCAGGTGTCATCTGTTGAGGCGTTGTCGACAACTACAATTTGATAATCGGGCGAGCTTGGGGTGTATGCTTGAATTTTGGGAAGAAATATCTTCAACAATTCCAAGCTGTTATAGCTCAATAAAATGATGGCAACTTTTGGGATATTCACAAAGCAGACTTAAGTGCTTGCAAGTTTAGTCGAATTCCCGTTTAACGGGGATTGTCAAACAAATCGCGTGACCACTTACCGTGGTAATTGTCAAATTCTTCTTGATCGAGGTCGACACCTTGATTGCTTCTTCGGTTTAACTCCATTTCCCAGCGATAGTTGTTTATCTCACCAAACACATTTGAATGAAGGAGAACATATTCGTTGGTTATTAAGTCGGTGTTATAAAATACAAAGCGCGCATTGCTTCGCACGGGAAGGACGTAGTATTGCCAGATCTCATAAG
>CAXAIH010000173.1:0-4605 GCA_963968755.1 uncultured Flavobacteriales bacterium | reverse complement strand
GCACATAACAGCACCTATACTCCACCGCGGTTTTTCTTTTCAGCGAATTCAATTATATTTAACTATGCGGCGCTAGTATAGCCGCGAAACGATAACTACAGTAAAAACATACAAATGAAAAAATTCTTTTTACAACTTGTCCTTACAGGTATATCCTTGTCAAGTATTGCTCAGAACATCGATCTGCAGGAAGACTCAACAGCAAGCAACATATATGATTCCAGGCAAGGCTCTTGTGCCGTAGGAGACATTGACAATGATGGAGACCTTGACTTGATAATCACAGGTCCTGACGCGAGTTTGGCGAACGATAAAACCACCTTGTATAGCAATGACGGTCAGGGTAATTTTACCGAAATAATCGGAACCGGACTATCAATATGGTCCGAGTTCAGTGATATAGCTTTTGCCGATGTTGATGGAGATGGTGACCAGGATCTTTTGATCACCGGAAGAGATGGCAGCCCAAATTTTTACGCCAACTTCTATTTGAATGATGGGAGCGGTAATTTCACTTTAGATCCCAGCGTTCCTTTTGAGCCATCCATAGAGGGAGATCTTGAATTTGAGGATGTGGATAATGATGGAGACCCGGATCTTTTTATGTGCGGGTATACAGAAGACAGTTCTGGAAGCCCTTTTCTATTCTCAAAACTGTACCTTAACTCTGGCTCCGGTGTTTTTACTGAGGTCACATCAACTCCCTTTATAGAAGGCACGTCCGCGGCTTTTCTTGATATGGATAACGATAACGACATGGACCTGATCATTTCGGGATCAACAAATAACAACAGTGTAATGACCACTTTATACGAAAATGATGGCACTGGAAATTTCAGTCTGGTGAATAACACACCTTTTACCGGAGTTAAGCTCAGTGATATTTCTACAGGTGACTCAGATGGTGATGGCGATGCGGACATTCTCTTTAATGGCATAGATAGTTCTTTCCAAAATATCTGCGAACTATATCTGAACGATGGTACCGGATCGTTCAACTTGCTCACAGGAACACCATTTCTAGCTGCACAATTGGGAACAGTTGACTTTGCGGATTTTGACAACGACAATGACCTGGATGTTTTTGTAACCGGCTCTCTTGGAGGACAGGATGTGGCAGCGCACATCTACGAAAATCAGGGGAATAACAATTTCAATCTGGTAGACACACTTGTAAAAGTTTACAATTCTACCACTGCTATCGGAGATATTGATGGCGATAACGATCTTGATATGATTGTTACTGGCATTGGGAATTTACTAGGCACTCCGGATCCTTTTAGGCCAAGAGTCTATAAAAACATGCTTACAACCACTTCAATTGAAATGGTAGCTGAAGAGGTGCACGATAACATTTTATTATACCCTAATCCTTCGGAAGGAATTATTAAAATTCAGACTGACATCACAATTGGCACTTCAATCAAAATATACAATACAATAGGTGAAATGGTCTTTTCGGAGGAAAATTATAACCCAAATAGCTCAATTCAATTAAATCAACCTCGAGGCATGTATATGGTTGTTGTTAGAACCGACAATTCAACTTCGACATCCAAGCTGATTTTGCAATAGTTATATTGAAGTTCAACCGATAATATCTGACACTTTATAGCTAAATTCAGTCATTATAGAATATTTTTACGAAAAAACACATCCTATCTAAATCCACCTTTATTAAAGGTTTGCAATGCACTAAGGCGTTATACTTCCATAAACACCGCAAAGGGCTAAGAGATGATGCAAGCGCCGCACAAGAAGCGATTTTTGCACAGGGAACCTCTGTAGGAGAGTTAGCGTGCGAGTTATTTCCTGGAGGAGTAGATTGTAAACCAGAAAACTATTTCGACTTTCAGAAGGCTGTTATACGCACCCAAGAAGAAATTGAGAAAGGAACTAAAGTGATTTATGAAGCAGCATTTCAGTTTAATGGAGTTTTGGCTGCCCTGGATATATTAGTGAAGCATGAAGATGGTTGGCGAGCTTATGAGGTAAAGAGCTCTACAAAAGTGAGTGAAACCTATGAACTGGATGCTTCCATTCAGTATTACTGCATAACCAATTCAGGTATTGACTTGAAGGATATTTTTATCGTTCATATTAATAACCAATACGTTAAAAATGGACCAATTGACGTCCATCAATTATTTACCATTGAATCCGTACGAGAAAGAGTGTCAAACCACTTGGCTAAGATTCCAAATCAAGTCAATCATTTAAAGAAGATTTTAAAACAAGACCAGGAACCAGTAGTCGATATTGGACCACACTGTAATTCTCCTTATCGGTGTGATTTTTCGGACCATTGTTGGAAGCATGTCCCAGAATACTCCGCTTTTAATATTGCTAGATTACGAGCAAATAAAAAATTCGACCTTTACGATAAGGATGCCCTCAGCTTCCATGACATCCCTGATGATTACCCATTGAATGAAAATCAATGGATGCAGGTCAAAAGTGAATTGAATAATGAGTCATTCATCGACAAAGAAGCTGTTCAGAAGTTTGTGGGTGAGCTTAATTATCCAATCTACCATTTAGATTTTGAGACTTTCGCTTCTGCGGTTCCTGTGTTTGATGGAAGTCGTCCTTATCAGCAGATGGTATTCCAGTATTCATTGCATATAGAGCATAAAGCTGGGCAGTTAGACCACAGAGAATACTTGGCAGAGGTAAATGGAGAAGATCCAAGAATCAAATTCATAGAGCAGATGATTAGTGATTGTGGTGATTCAGGAGATGTGCTGGTTTATAACATTGGGTTTGAAAGAGGAAAGTTATTCGATCTAATTGAATTCTCTCCAAAACATAAACTTTCCATATTAAAAATCATTGATCGCTTGAAGGATTTAATGGTTCCATTCCGAGATAGGATTTACTACACACCTTCTATGCAGGGATCGTATTCGATTAAGAAGGTTCTGCCAGCGCTGGTTCCCGAGTTGTCTTACAAAATGTTGAACATACAGGAGGGAGGAACAGCGAGTAACACGTTCTCTCAGATGGTCCAAGGGAACTTTGAAGGTGATGCAGCGCAGACAAGAAAGGATTTGTTGGCGTATTGCAAAATGGATACGTATGCTATGGTAAAGATTTTAGAGGTTTTAAAGCGGGTCTGAATTCTAAGTTTTTAAGATGATTTAGATCCTCAAAAAAGTTTGAACTCTCCTCATCGGAGGTCTCGGTAACGTGCAATGCGAGTCATAATTTTCTTTTTGTAGCTCTCAGCATTTCTCTTTTTCCTGGCGGTCCGGGAAGTCGCTCAACTTCAAAGCCTGCCGCCTGCATGGCTCTACGAACGGCGCCTTTGGCGCAATAGGTAACCAACATACCTCCTTCATTCATCAAGCTAAAACACTTTTCAAAGATGTCGAGAGTCCAGAGCTCGGCCTGTGTATTCGGACCAAAGGCATCCCAATAAATAAGATCGAACTCGTCTACTGATTTGAATTCTTGAAAGGAAACCTCCTGCTTTTGAAGTCGAAAGCCTTCTCGAATGGTGGTCATTTCGCCCCAAGGAGCTGAATGCAATTGATTGAAGACAGTAGGTCGCCCGTAATCCAATGACTGCCACACTTCTTCTTTGAGCGGAACCGTTTCAAGTCCACAGTATTCAATCGAATGCGTCCCACTTGGAGCATGTTCTTCTGTGAGCAAAGCATTAAGTCCAGTGCCAAATCCCATTTCTAGAATTCGGATCGTATTCAACCTTGATAGTGTGGGTTTTAGTCCCATTTCAATGAACACATGCATCGACTCCTGACGAGCTCCATGAATGGAATGGTAGGGCTCATCGAGGTCTACGCGGTATAAGGTCGGACTGCCGTCGGCGGTAATTTTACTGCTGATAGCGACTGACATGGGCTACGAGCTCTGGGAAAAATGTGCGAAAATCTTCTTCAAGAAGCTTCCTGTGATGATTCATTTCGAAAACAGCATTCTTGAGTTTGGTGTCGAATCGAGCGCGGTGATTTAAATCTTCAAACACCCGCTGAATGCCTTCATCGAATTGGTAGTTGTACAGAATGTTGTTGCCGTGCATGTAGTTGAGGAATCCTGCAGCACGCTTGTTAAGCTGTCCGCGATGTAACTCTAAGAAAGCATATTTCCGATTAGCAAAAGTTTGTAAGTCCTCATCCGAATAATCGCTCCACATGCCAGCCAGAAAGTGATCGTAGATGACGTCAACGGCCACAGGAACATATCTTCCCAGACCTTCTCGGAGGGTTTGTTGCGACTGTCGAACTAAGGGATGCGCGTCGGTGAATTCGTCGATGGACCGGTGCAATTCAATTCCCCGGAAGATTGGCTCTGAAAGATTCTTCAGTTCACCTCCCCTCAAGAAATCACCTAGATAGTTGCCAAGAATTAAATCTTCGTCTTCTCCAGAAAGGTAGAAATGCGCTAAAAAATTCACGAAATAGAATTGCTTTTGCTAAAAGTAGAAATTCAAAGAGCATCGAGGATGATTGGCTCCTTCTTTGTAGTATTGGGGCCATGCGAAAACTCATCGGAATACTTCTTCTACTCCAAGCTTCCGGTTCATTTGCACAAGCTCCAATTGTGAAACTTCATCACATTCAGGGCATGCGATACTACACGCAA
>CAXAIH010000172.1:0-4626 GCA_963968755.1 uncultured Flavobacteriales bacterium | reverse complement strand
TTCATACCAGAAAGATTCAAAGCTTTGGTTACGGTTTGCGAAAGGTAAATAGACATGACATTACCGAGAATTGGCCCGTGGAAGGTGGTATTAACTATGTCAAGAGGAATATCAGTTTAACAGCTATCGACCAGCGAAGTGGATTTATTGCTGATGGGGAGTTCGGTATTGTGGGTTATGAGATGCCTGTGTTAGCCTTGCTGTACGTTCAACTTGCAGAAAGGGTATTCATGAACGCGGCATTTGGTTTTAGTCTAGATTTTTACCCGAGCGATGTTGCGGGATACTACGATCAATTTCCAGACTTAGCTCAAGATTCAATCATTCTACGTCACGAATCTCGACGTCGTTCTTGGATTCAGTTGGCGGGTCTTGCCAACCTCGGTTGGGAATACCGAACGGAGGAGTCCGGTTACTTTTACTTTGGTGGCTCATTTCATCGTCCGTTCAATCCAATGTACATCAGTAGCTTTCGTTACACGGATCCTAGTTTTAATGCCCAAACAAATAGTGGGATAAATTCCAGTTACTTAACCCTTGACTTCAGATACTTCTTTCACGAAGACCCGGTGAAAAAGAAGAAGAAAGTGAAGAAGCCGAATAAAGCGAAGGAGTTCAAGAAAATGATTCATGATCGAGAGAAGGCGAAGTAGCTATTCCACTTGGCTGTTGACAATCCGTTGTTCATTAATCATCGCGTACTAGCGATGGAAGGGCGTTATTCCAGACTTTCTTTGGGAAAACCAAACAGAAAATGGCATACAGTAAGAAAGAACTGTTCAAAGACCCGGAGGTAAAAATTTCAAGATTCGCTAAAGCACTTTCTCATCCTGCTCGAGTTGCAGTATTGAAATTGTTGTTCGAACGCTCTGAATGTATCTGTGGAGATTTTGTTGATGCCTTGCCTCTTTCACAGTCCACCGTTTCTCAGCATCTCAATGAGCTGAAATTAGCCGGAATTGTGCAAGCTAGAGTCGATGGTCCACGAATGTCATATACCATTGATGAGCAGGTTTGGGCGCTTGCCAAGCATCACCTTGGTGGATTCTTTAATAGGCTTCCGAACGTGGCCTAGTCCCCCTAAAGTCCTTCACCGATATTAGGGCTCCTGATATTGCTACTTTTGCTTCCTTCTAAATTTGATTGATGGCAAAAGACTTCACAACACGTGCAGAGAATTATTCGAAATGGTACAACGACTTGGTCGTACGTGCCGATCTTGCTGAGAATTCAGATGTGCGCGGATGCATGGTGATTAAGCCCTATGGTTACGCCATTTGGGAAAAGATCCAAGCTCAATTGGATAAGATGTTCAAAGATACGGGGCATCAAAACGCTTATTTCCCTTTACTCATTCCCAAAAGCTACCTCTCAAAAGAAGCAGACCATGTTGAAGGCTTTGCGAAAGAGTGTGCCGTGGTTACACACTACCGCCTAAAAACATCTGAAGAAGGAGGAGTGGTTGTAGATCCTGAAGCCAAGCTTGAAGAAGAATTGATCATCCGACCTACTTCTGAAACCATTATTTGGAATACCTATCGAAACTGGATTCAATCCTACCGAGATTTGCCGATTCTGGTAAATCAGTGGGCCAACGTAATGCGCTGGGAAATGCGTACACGTTTGTTTTTGCGAACTGCAGAGTTCCTTTGGCAAGAAGGTCATACGGCACACGCAACAGAAGCTGAAGCCATTGAGGAGACGGAAAAAATGCTCGGTGTGTATTCTGATTTTGTAGAAGGCTTCATGGGCATTCCTGTCATCAAAGGGATAAAATCAGAGAGCGAGCGTTTTGCTGGCGCATTGGAGACGTATTGCATTGAGGCACTCATGCAAGATGGAAAAGCACTTCAGTCGGGTACCTCGCATTTTCTTGGACAAAATTTCGCCAAAGCATTTGACGTAAAATTCACCTCGAAAGAAGGGAAACAAGAACATGTTTGGGCAACTTCTTGGGGGGTCTCGACCCGACTTATGGGTGCACTGGTTATGGCGCATTCAGACGACAATGGGCTGGTGCTTCCTCCTAATTTAGCTCCAATACAAGTTGTTATCGTTCCGATTTATAGAAGCGAAGAGCAGCTTGCTGCGGTCTCTGATGCTGTTAATCACATTATTGACGGATTGAAAGCTGCAGGAATTAGCGTGAAGTACGACGATCGAGATACGCACAAGCCCGGATGGAAATTCTCTGAGTATGAGTTCAAGGGCGTGCCGTTGCGAATAGCCGTAGGTCCCCGTGATCTGGAGAATAGGACGGTTGAGTTAGCTCGAAGAGACAACCTTTCAAAAGAGGTGGTTCCCATGGATGGCTTATTAGAGAGTATTCCAAACTTGCTCAACGATATCCAAGAAAGTCTTTACAACCGAGCGTTAAAGTTTCGCGAAGAAAACACCTTCGAGGTCAATAGTTGGGACGAGTTTTTAATCAAGATTGAAGAAGGAGGTTTTCTCCTTGCACATTGGGATGGATCTTCTGAAACGGAAGAGAAAATAAAACAAGAAACCAAGGCAACGATTCGCTGCATTCCATTCGATAACAAATCGGAGAGTGGGAAATGTGTATACTCCGGAAAGCCAAGCCAAGCTAGGGTGATTTTTGCACGAGCATATTAATCATGAATAATCGTAAATCAGATATCGTAAACACCTTAAGGCAGAAGGCATCGACCAAGCAAGAGGTTTTTGCGCATACGGAAGAGTTTTTTGAGCTTTTAAAACGTGAACTCAATAAGCTTTCAGGCGATTTGAAATCCGAAGTGGATCAATTTGACCGAAGGATTAATATTGGGTATAAGAGTCCAAGTAAGTATGCTGCGCAGTTGAAATTTGGTGGTGACACTCTGGTGTTTAATATGCACACCAATGTCTTTCTATTCGACTCTAGTCATCACCTGCAGCGCACCAAGTATGTGCGTGAAGATCCTATGCGAGGGTATTGTGGGGTGATTAACATCTACAATTTTTTGTCAGATTCATTTCGGTATCAACGAATAAACGACGCTGGATATCTAATCGCTCGAATCTTCATCAATAAAGACAAGCATTTTATAGTTGAGGGGAAAAAACGCCTCGGATTTCTATTCTCTCAATTCGATAAGCAGGTTTTAACTGCTAAAAAGCTGCTTGAGATCGTGGAAGAGAGCATTCAGTTTAGTCTAGAATTTGATTTGTACACCCCAGACTTCGAACGAGTGAAGTTGGTGAGCCTCCATCAGATACTGGAGTTGAGCAATAATATCAAGCTGAGAACAGAGAAGCGATTGGGTTTTCAATTCAGTGCGGAAGACGAAGATATCGTCGACTAATTTTTATGAATTAATCCTTGGGTTTTTTTGATTGAAAATTTCTACATTTGCGCCTCCTTTTTTAGAAGGAGAATCATGGTCCGTTCGTCTAGGGGTTAGGACGCCAGGTTTTCATCCTGGTAACAGGGGTTCGATTCCCCTACGGACTACAAGAAGAAATTAGATAGAATTATGGCAAATCATAAGTCAGCACTTAAGCGCATCCGTCAAAACGCCGTCCGTCGCGATCGCAACAAATTCCAGCACAAAACAGCGAGAAATGCTGTTCGTGACTTGCGCAGCGAGAAAGACAAGAAGGCAGCACAAGAACGTTTACCAGTGGTAATCTGTCTCTTGGATAAATTGGCAAAGAAGAATATCATTCATGCGAATAAAGCTTCAAACTTGAAGTCGAAGTTGACCAGAATGGTTTCAGGGCTTTAAGTAAACAACGAATACACTTAGTTGTGAGCCTCGCTGAAAAGCGGGGCTTTTTTTATTTCTTGCCGGCGCTATGCCCGTTATATACCGACAAGAAGAATCCATCAGCTCTGGTCCGAAGACGATCGTCCCAGAGAAAGACTCATCAATAAAAGCTCTTCTGCCCTCAGCGATGCCGGACTGCTTGCCATTCTGCTTGGTTCAGGATCGAGGTCGGAATTGGCATTGACGCTTTCAAAACGCCTTTTAAGGAAGTATGAGGATGATCTCAATCAATTGGCGCTGGCCGACTTGGAAGAACTAAAAGTGTTCAATGCAGTAGGGGATGCTAATGCCGTAGCTATTCTGTCGGCGATGGAAATTAGTAGACGCCGCATGGGCCAACAACGAACCAAGCGTTCAAAGTTTGGCTCAAGTGCCAAAGCTTATGAGGTTTTCGCACCAGTCTTGTCAGATTTAGCCCATGAGGAATTTTGGGTCTGCTACCTTAATCGAGCAAATCAAATTTTTACGTGTGAGCAAATCAACAAAGGTGGAATTCATGGTACCGTCTCGGATTCTAGATTGATTTTCGGGAAGGCATTAAAGCTCAAGACTTGCGCATTGATTCTGGCGCACAATCATCCCTCGGGCAACCTTAAGGCGAGCGAAGCAGATCGGGTTTTGACTCAAAAAATTAAGAAAGCGGGCGAGCTTATGTAAATCTCCTTGCTCGATCATTTGATCATTGGGCACAGCGACTATTTCAGTTTTTCGGACCAAGGTCTTATTTAGTCTTTAAGAATCTCTCTTGGAAGTCGAACAGATGCTGCATTCGTGTTACATTTGGCGCAAATTAGTCGCATGAGAATTTTAGGAATTTTAGTTCTAACCATAGGTCTTATTTCCTGTGGAGGAG
>CAXAIH010000171.1:0-4664 GCA_963968755.1 uncultured Flavobacteriales bacterium | reverse complement strand
GCGGAGATAAGATTACCATCGAACCATGGGACTATCGCTATTATGCGGAGAAAGTTCGCAAGGCAAAGTACAACCTTGATTCTGATGCAGTGAAGCAATACCTGCAGTTGAACAAGCTCACAGAAGCAATGCATTATGTCGCCGGTAGACTGTTTGACTACACCTTCACGCCAGTGCCAGAAGGTTCCGTTCCCGTATTTCACGAAGACGTAAAAGTGTGGGAAGTGACAAACAAAAACACTGGAGAAAATGTCGGTCTCTGGTACCTCGACCCATACACCCGCCAAGGAAAACGTTCAGGGGCATGGGCTACCACATATAGAAGTCAGTCAAGTTTTGATGGAGAGAAAAATGTACTAGCTTCCAACAATTCGAATTTCGTGAAGCCCGCCCCAGGAGAAGCTCTATTGGTTTCATGGGACGATGCAACTACCTTCTTCCATGAGTTTGGACATGCACTGCACTTCTTCTCAGCAGATGTGAAATACCCAACTTTAAACGGAGGTGTAAGAGACTATACCGAGTTTCAATCTCAATTGTTGGAGCGCTGGTTATCCACCGACGAGGTGATTAATAACTTCTTGATGCACAACGAAACCGGTGAGCCTATGCCAGCTGATCTTGTGGCAAAAATTAAGAATGCCGCCACCTTCAACCAAGGCTTCTCAACTACAGAATACTTGGCTTCTGCCATCATGGACATGAAACTTCATTTAGCAGATCCTTCTGAGTTGGACGTCGACCTATTCGAGCGGAAGACATTGGCCGAACTCAATATGCCAAAAGAACTGCCCATGCGTCACCGTACACCGCACTTCGGGCATGTATTCTCGGGTGAAGGATATGCAACCGCCTACTACGGATATATGTGGGCTGATGTATTGACAGCAGATGCCTCAGAGGCTTTTGCGGAAGCTCCTGGTGGATTCTACGACAAGGAATTAGCAACCAAAGCTGTAGAGCTTCTATTTGCTCCTAGAAACGCTATAGACCCAGCCGAAGCTTATCGCATGTTCCGTAGCAGAGATGCAAACATCGAAGCTTTGATGCGCGATAGAGGGTTTCCGGTTCCGTCGAACTAGATTGGAGCATTGAGCATGGAGCAAAAGAATACGGATTTGATAGTAACTTGTAGAAAATGTTCTGTTTAGGGAACGACTTATAACCCCTCATCTAGGACTTACAAGGTCTAAGAACCAACTTGTCACTTGTCACTCGTAACCCGTAACCTAAAACCTATAACCTAACCCTCTCCTACTCCGGTTCCACGAAGGTGGCTGGATGTTGAACATCTTCGGCTCCATGTGTGAGCGCTTTTAGCTTTTGCACAAAAAGTAGGATGAGAATACCGAGCAGGATACTGAAAACAGAGATGCCGGTAAAAATGGCCATCTCCCCGGCGTCTTGAGCTGCTTCGCCCAAAATTCCTGCGAGCTTGTTACCCAAGCCGGTTACAGCGAAATAGGTTCCCATCATCAAACTTGCATACTTTACCGGTGCCAATTTCGTGATAAACGAAAGGGCTACAGGCGAAATGCTTAGTTCGGCTACAACGTGTAAGAAGTACGATAAGAACAACCAGTACACGGGAGCTTGATTCAATACACTCTCAGAAACATCATAGGCGGCTCCCATCAGCGCTACAAAACCAAAGCTCATGATGATGGAGCCAACTCCCATCTTAAACAAAGAAGAAGACTCCTTGCCAACGTCGCGCCATTTCACCCAAAAATAGGCCATTGGAGCTCCTAGGATAACTACATAAAGTGCATGAAGCGATTGAAAAAAACTCGTTGGAATTTCGTAACCCATAACCACACGGTCAATCTTGTCACGTGCGTAGAGGTTCATCAATCCTCCCGCTTGTTCATATGCTGCCCAAAACACCATTACGATAAGAAAGGAGATGAACATCACCAACATCCGATCCTTCTCAATTTTGGCAAGCGGCTTAGCTGCTAAGTGTGCGTGTTCAGCCGACTTTTTGAAGAGATCGCCAATGCCCTTGAGATACTTGCCCCCAAAAACGTAAACAATTTGACCCAAAATCATCCCGAAGCCAGCTAGGGAGAAACCGAGGTGCCAATCGACTTTTTCGCCGTAATAGCCAATGATTAAAGGGGCGAGAACTGCACCTATGTTAATCCCGATATAGAAAATCGTGAAGCCAGAATCCCTTCTCGCATCTCCCGTTTTGTAGAGGCTTCCGACCATGGTACTGATGTTAGGCTTAAGTAAGCCTACACCGATGACCAACAAAACAAGCCCGCTATAAAAGGCGGTCATACTTTCGATGGCTAAGGCGAATTGACCAAAGATGATGAAGATCCCACCGAGCAAGACAGACTTCTTTTGGCCAAGCCAATTGTCGGCAATGCCACCGCCAAATATTCCAGTGAAATAGACAAACATTCCATACCAACCGTACAATGCGAGTGCTTCCTTGCTTGTCCAGCCTAAGCCCGGATTGATTTTATCTGTGGTTTCGGCCGTGAGATACAGGACCAAAATAGCACGCATTCCATAGTAGGAAAAACGCTCCCAAAGCTCCGTGAAGAATAAAACGAATAAACCTGTTGGATGTCCTAAGATGGTCCCTTTTACCATATGCTTCTATTTGAGAAAGGCGAATGTAAGTTTTTGAAGGGATGCCCACCAATGCTTTGCATGTTAAGGCAGGGACGGTTGTATGGACCAATTTTCAAATTTCCAAACTCTCACCTTCTCTCACTTCGTTAAACTCAGCCAGTCGAAGGAATTAACAAGCCAAAAGTCTGGCCTTTGGACGCCGAAGTGAAACGAAGGTGGCCCAAATCTCAGGCCCAAACTCCACATCCAGGCTTGTTTAAGCTCGAACATCGCTAGGCTGAGCAAGTAGCTTGTTCTTCCTCATGACAATCAAACTCACCCATACCACCCACCAAGCATCGATGATGAAGGTGATCTTCTGCAGAAAGGGCAAATAATAAAAGCCGAGCTTACTAACGAATATGAAGAAGACAACAAAGCTGAGACTATAACAGAAGAAGGCCAGTTGGCGCAAGCCGTTATTAGGATATTTCAAAACCTCAATAAAAAATGGAATCAAAGCGATGGTGCCAAGAATTGCAGTAAGAGTAACAATCGAGTCGTGGTATTCGGTGTACATAAACACAAAGCCGAACATAGTCAGTACACCAAACACACGGACCAGTTGAGTGTTTCTGTTCTTCTCTGGAAAGATATCCGGCAGGATGTAGAAGAAGGCCATCATGGTCACGCTTAGAATGAGATGAGAAACAATAGCCAAGGAACGTGCATGATTCAAAACCCCTCCCTGCGTAATGGGATTCATAACATCGCAGAGAAAGTTGTGAAAAAAGCTGTAACCTGAAGTATCGTTCGGAATGTTCACAGAACCTCCAGGATAGCCTGATGCCGCAATCACGAACACCACAACATAGGCGAGAATGCCTACGATTGGAATGAAAGGAAGGTATTTTTTAAAGGATGGTTTTTTCATCATTAAAGATTAAAAGTAAGCTGCGTTCTTTAAAAAGTTGATTTTTATTGAAAGCTGAACAGCTTCTTCGACCAATAGTTTGCGCTCTTACCCTCTATAGCAGAGTGCTCAGCTATCCGTCGGAAAGGACTGGCCAATTGCGTCCAAGTCAGAAATGGGATAATCCAATACAAAAGCAACCACTCCCCTTTTCCAAATGCAACGAAAGAACTTATGATGAGTGAATAATATCCTAGTCGCGCTAAATGGTACCACAAGGGGGTTTGCTTCTTTTTCACTTTCATCTGAGCGCTCGACATCACGCCTAATGCCTTGAATATTCCAAGACCAGATAATTGAACGAGGACAATTCTCAAAAACTTAAAGCGCTTCATGGGGAAACGCCAGTCAACATCTGTCTTCGCCGTATAGTCGCGGTCATCATTGGTGTTCAAACTGGCATGGTGGACCAAATACTTTACTCTGTATGCCCTCATGGATACGAAGAGTGGCCATGAACAAAAGAGCTCCGCAACCCAATCGTTCAACAATCTGTTTCTCGAAAGCAACTGATGCACCGCGTCGTGCATGAGTAAACCCAAAGCTAAAAGCCGAGCTCCAATGACAATCGCTCCAAGGACGTACAAAGGCCATGAGAAGTAGGTTTCGCCAAGCATTGCAGTAGCTATTATGATGACCCATTCAAGCACAATTGCGGACATACCGCGAAAGGTGCTCACCTTGTGGTAGACTTTCATACTCGTGGCTCCCAACGTTTGTCTGATCTCAGCAGTAGTCGAATATGTTGAAGTATGTGCCATCTATACCTTCGAAATTAGAAGAAATTCTCTGTCCAGTTTCGGCAAAGGAGCCTTTCGAAATAATTGAAGGCTCCCCCAAACGACTTTCTACCTTTGCCGCATGGCGGGAAAAACGAAGGACTTAAAAGAAATTCTTGACAAGTTTGGAATTAAAGCTTTGAATCCTATGCAGCTAAGAGCGCATGAAGCGATTCAAACTAAAACCGAAGTCGTTCTGCTCTCACCAACTGGAACGGGTAAAACGCTTGCTTTTTTACTGCCCTTATTAGAAAAGCTAGACCCGAATCTTAAAGCTGTTCAAACGCTCATCCTTCTGCCTTCTCGAGAGCTCGCCATTCAGATTGAGCAGGTATTCAGAGAAA
>CAXAIH010000170.1:0-4667 GCA_963968755.1 uncultured Flavobacteriales bacterium | reverse complement strand
CCGAAATTTCAGCTGAAATGGGTGATTTAGAGCACATATTCTTCTCTTCTGTTTCTGGCTATAATATTCCTGCGCTGAAAGACGCCATTTGGAAAAGTATTGAAGCTTCATGATGGAAGAACTCGAAGGCTTAGATCAAGAGCTTTTCATGTTCTTGAATGGCATTCACTCCGCAGGAATGGATCCTGTAATGGCCCTAATTTCTAGCAAGAGCGTTTGGATTCCCTTCTACCTCGTCATCCTTTTTGCCGTGTATAAAAAGTACGGATTCAAAGGATTGGCCCCCTTGGTCTTTCTTTCCTTTGGAGTCATGCTGGCTTTCACCGACCTTGGATCGGTGCATCTTTTCAAGAAGGTCTTCATGCGTTATCGACCTTGTCATAACCTAAATTTAATGTCGGCAATTCACATTGTGGATGGGCACTGCGGCGGGAAATATGGCTTCATTTCGAGTCATGCGGCAAACACCTTCGGCTTAGCCACATACTTTTCTCTATTGATGCGAAAGCGCTGGATTTGGGTAACAATGATTACATGGGCCGCGGTTGTTTCTTACAGTAGAATTTATCTGGGCGTGCATTATCCCGCTGATATTGTAGGAGGAACATTATGGGGCTTAGCTTCCGGAAGTTTCTTGTATTTTTTAATGACGAAAACAGTTTTAAACCGTCTTGTCTAAAGTCCTAGTCATATTTCTTGGTGGTGGTTTGGGGAGCTCCTTCCGATATCTCACGAGCATTCTTGCGGCTAGGTACTCTGAGAATTTTCCTCTCGGAACCTTACTATCCAACACCATTTCCTGCCTGATTCTTGCCTCATCAGTTTTTATTGCGAAAGGGTGGATTCAACAGCGCGAGCTTGTGTACTTATTTCTGGTTGTAGGCCTCTGCGGCGGTTACAGCACCTTCTCTACGTTTAGCATGGAAACCTTCAAGCTCTTCCAAAGTGGCTTTCACCTTTATGGGGTTCTGAATGTTATTCTCAACCTCATCCTTTGTTTGGGGGTTATTTGGTTCGTCAGTAAGAGCTGAGGATCACTCAAATCAGCATGCCTCTGAATTTCATAAATTCAACTCATGAGAATCCTGCCCTTCCTTTTTGTCTTCTTTTCGTTCAGCCTTCATGCACAAACCAACGTGCGCTTGTCGAATCCGGAGGCCTTAAGTATTCTCAAAGGCATTGGAACAGATCAATATACAACGGGAGCTAGCTCGAACATCAATCAAAGCATTTGCAACCTGGAGGCGCTCATCAGTGCCGACACCCTCGAGAATTACCTGTTCACACTGCCCTCGTACCACAACCGAAATACATTTTCGGATACCACTGGAGATAATATTGGAATAGGACCTGCACGCAGATGGGCAATGAGCAAATTCAAGAGCTTCGACCCAGCAGGGGAGCGAATGGTCTTCTCTTACCTCGATTTTGATGTTATCGGTCATTCCTGCGGTAACGTGAGCGCAAGAAATATATTGGCAATTCGTTCTGGAATCGATGGAAGTGAAGTTGTACTTATCGAAGCGCATTTGGATTCTCGTTGTGGTGCCCGCTGCGATCCTAATTGTAAAGCAAATGGTGCCGACGACAATGGTTCAGGAAGTGTGCTCGTACTGGAACTTGCTCGCGTACTGAGTCAGATGGAGTCAGAACAAACTTTGGTGTTTATGCTCACAGTAGGCGAGGAACAAGGCTTGCTTGGTGGACGTGCTTTCTCCGATCTCTGCGTCGACAACGATATTAACCTTAGGGCTGTCTTTAACAACGATATTGTTGGCGGAGTGATGTCCGGTGAAACTGCTTCTCCTCCAACAGTGTGCGCAGCAGAGGGAAACATCGATAGTACTCGATTGAGAATATTCGCTAGTCCTCAAGGAACCATAGGCAGTCGAAATTTGGCACGCTGGGTTAAACTCAACTACGAAGAGAAACTCGCAGCCAATGTTGAGGTGCCCATGCAAATCCAAATCATGAATCAAGAAGATCGTACCGGTCGAGGAGGTGATCACATCCCTTTTCGTGAAGATGGGTATAACGCCATTCGGTTTACCTCAGCAGTAGAGCATGGCAACGGCTCAGGTGAAACGATCCCAACTACCACGATCGTCAGCATTCGGAGGTTGACGTTATTGGCGTGGATACCGACAACAATGGAAGCATCGATAGTTTCTATGTGGAGTTCAATTATTTAGCAAGAAACTCAGCAGTCAATGCACTATCAGTCCTGATGGCTGCGAACGCTCCCACTAACCCAAGCTTTAGCATTCAAACAACTTCAGGGAAGCCCGAAGTAGTGGTTTCCAATCCTGCTTCTGGCCCTTACGACTTCAGGCTAGGCGTTTATCAACTTGGAAGCCCTTATACCATCTATCAGTTTGATAAACTCTATCGCTTCAGCGATTCAAATCGATTTGAAATCCGGGGATTGGAAAATAGAAATGCCTACTTTATACAGCTGGCAGGTGTTTCAGGAGGTATGACTTCCGTTTTCTCAGAAGGTCAATTGCATATTGCTGCCAGCAATACAGATCCGAAGGCAGAAGATGTGTTGAGTCAAACGCTGGACTGCCAAAGCTTGTCGAATGGTAAAACGGGGTAAAATCAGGATATCCGCATTGCGCCAAATCCAACTTCATCTCAGCTCAACATTCAACTGACTGATGTAGGGCCTTATGAATTTTGGGAAGTTCGACTACGGGACATGAAGGGTTTGAATGTATTTGTATCTTGTTATTACGGTAGAACAGAGGTGGATTTGAACCTGAGTTTGTTTCCAAGCGGAACCTTTCTCTGTCAGGTTATTCGGGAAGGCAAAGTGGTGTACAACGAACGCATCGTCAAGCGCTAACCCTTCACCCTGCAAACCTTCTTGCACTCGGCCAATACTTTCAATTCTTGGTCGCTAAAACTGGGCTGGAAGCTGGCCTTAATCAAATAAGGAGCCGCCTGCTGGCATCGGGCCGATTGGCAATAACTCACGCCGAGGTTGAAATTTAACGTTGGATCATCAGGTGCGAAGGAGTATGCTTTAAGCATGTATTCGTACCACTTTCTCGCATAAAGGCTCTGGTTGTTTGGGTCCACCTGCATCAACAGGTTCTGACATTGAGCCATGATTGAGTAAATGTCTTTTCCTTCTTGAAGCTTTGCAGACTTCCGCAAGGCGACCATCGCGTTGATGGCGTCGCCAAGCGACATATAAAGACGGCCGAGCTCTAGATGATCAAAGGCATTCCAGTCCGCCAATGGTTTTTGCCTGAGAATATTGTTGCCTATGTCGAAGAAGGATTGAAGTTCTTCTTGTGATTTCGCACCAACAGCCTTTTGAACCAAGATTTGAAGAGCCATTCGACGATGCTTGTCCTGTAGAACATCCTGTTCGAGCGCCTTTTGAGAGGCAGTCCATGCTAATTCAAAACGTCCAAGAGTCAGATAGTGCTCGGCAGCTGTGAGGTATGGATTTGGAAGGTCTTCATCCGGGATGAAGGGAGAAATGCCAAAGTTTAAGATGCTGGCCAGCTTGGAGTTTTTGGGTTCTTCAACTTTGCGAAAAGGAATTTCTAAGATCGTTGAAGCAGTCCGTTTGTAGATAACGCTAATGGCATCGCCATATACCAATTGCCAATCTGCCTTGTTATTGATGTAACGATGCAAATTGGGCATGTACAAGCGCTTTAGAACAACATAATCGAACTGGTATTCTGCATCGAAGGTGTCGAAGCCTGAGGGCTCTACCGAAAGTTGCTCAAAGGATTTGAAAAAGGAGGCAGGGTAAATGTCTAGGTCACGTAGATCGATAAAGCTTTTGAAGTCAGGACGCAGCTCCCACATGAGGTAGGCCGAGACTAAATAGTCGGAGAAGATTTTTGCCCCTGCAGCTTTTTCTTGCTTCAAGAAATTTGCAGCACCCACAGGGTTAAACATCGGCGATATTTTCAGTCCAAGTCGTTCACGTTTGTTAAAGAGCTCAAAGTACTTTCCTGAAAGTATATAAGCCACGGCGAGAGTCGAAAGGGTCAGCGCAAAGGCTGGATAGAGCCAAGCTTTTTTGGCAAGAATCTTTATGTTCTTGAGTTTCCATTGTCCGATGTAACCCACAGTCAAAAGCAGCATCGGAAATGACCAAATGAAAAAGAAAGTGAGGTTACGGTGTGCAGTGCTTCCGAGGTACACGAAGAGGCCGAAGAGCACAAAATAAAATGTACCCATCTGTTTGAGCATATCCGATTTATCGGATTTCTTGCGAAGAAGAAGAAAGCCAAGAAGGCAGATGCCTAGAACCGCCGCTGCGATCCATGCCTCTGTTTGCTGCCAGAAATAATCGGTTTCAATTCCAAAAAGTTCGGTGGTGAACTTGTTGTCTCCTACTTGTCCGAAAATGTTGTAGGGGTGAATGAAGAGATACCAGCCACGTGGATTGATTCCAACCGACAAAAGGGCTAATGCGCTTGCTAGGACAAACTTGCGGTCCAGTTTTTCCCATTTCCGAATCATGCTTTCGTAGAAATGACCCACCAAGGCCACTACGAGAATAACCATTCCGGTTCCGTAGGCCTCATGGCTGTTCGACCAAAAGAGTTGCAGAGGAACCAAGACGAAGATTGCATTTGACTTCTTGAAGCGATAGCGCAAAAGAATGAGCAAGAAAGCCATGCTCAGTATGTGAC
>CAXAIH010000169.1:0-4671 GCA_963968755.1 uncultured Flavobacteriales bacterium | reverse complement strand
AAGCACTTTGGCAGTATGAGGTCATTGTTCTTTGGGGGAGAAGGGATGTTTATCGCCTCCTTGAAAGGCACTTGAACTGTGTATCTACAGAGTTTGCCTTTCTCACGGCTTGCAGATCTCGTGGTGCGTGCAGCAAGCCACCTTTTGGGGAAAAGAGTGGGTGAATCAAAAACCTTTTAATTCACCCTTCCCTTTATTATTCTATTTCGAAAAGCTCTACCTCAAATATGAGTGTAGAGTAAGGTTTGATTTTACCCATTCCTCTTGGGCCATAAGCTAATTCTTGAGGAATCCAGAATCTGAATTTACTTCCCACAGGCATTAACTGTAAGCCTTCTTGCCATCCTTTAATTACTCCTCTGAGAGGAAAAGAAATAGGTTGACCTCTATCAACAGAACTATCGAATACGGTTCCGTCTAAAAGCATCCCGTGGTAGTGTGTCTTCACCTTCGACTCAAGTGTTGGCTTAGGACCTGTTCCCATTTTCATCACTTGATACTGCATGCCACTCGGAGTGGTAACCACTCCATCTTTGGTGCCGTTTGACTTGAAGAAGCGCTGGATAGCTTCGCTGCGTGCTTCAGCGATCCATTTGCCATAATTAGCTTGAACTGCTTCCAAGGTCAACAAAGTATCTACACCCGCAAGTGAGTTTTTGAAGCCAGCGATTACCGCTCTGGCATTCACTGAATCCACACCATCGGCACTAAGGCTGTTGGCAAGATTGACTCCAATGGCGTAGCTAAGACTGTCCAATTTACTCTCAAGGACCAAAGCTGGTCTGTTGTTTCCTTTCTTGTTTTTCTTCCTTTTCTGGGCAAATGCAGCTCCAGGAAGAAGGATGCTTAAAAGGATAAGTAGGCTGAAGATTTTCTTCATGAACTAAATGCTGAGGTTATAGTACTTTGAATTACTAGTCTTCGATGGAAATCAATTCAACTTCGAAAATCAAAGTTTCATTTGGTCCAATTACACTTCCTCCACCACGCTCGCCATAGGCCAATTGAGAAGGAATAAATAGTTTCCATTTTGAACCAACAGGCATCAATTGCAAAGCCTCGGTCCATCCAGGGATCACGCCATTTACTGCGAATGTTGCAGGCTGGCCTCTTTCATATGAGCTGTCGAAAACAGTTCCGTCAAGTAAGGTTCCACTGTAGTGCGTTGTTACGCGGCTGGTGATTGTAGGCTTTGGTCCGTCACCTTGAGTCATAACCATATACTGAAGACCAGAAGGAAGTGTTACCACACCTTCACGCGTTTTGTTTTCTTCCAAGAAAGCACGACCAGCGCCATTTTTTTTCTTGGCGTTTTCTTCTTCCAATTTCTTCCCGTACTTCATTAGGTTTTCTTCAGCCTCTTGCAAAGTCATTACGGTTTGTTCGGCAAAAACTTCTCGAACTGCCTTCTCAATCATCGCTGAGTTCAAATCAAATGGAGCTCGGTCTTTTATTCCATTAGCAAAAGTTACCCCAAGGCTGTAACTAATAGTATCAATATCGTTGGTTAATGGAGTGTCTGAGGTAGTAGAAGCAGAGCCGGCCGAGCCAGTATCACATGAAGCTAAAAAGAGGCTTCCTGCAAAAAGTGATAGAAGGATTGTTTTGTTCATTGTCTTGTTTTTGAGAACAGCGAATATATGGATTAATCGAGCGGGGAAGGCCGCTCATGATGGCTATTTGATGTTTCGAGCTTTACAGATTTCATCGTAGGCAGCCTGCATCTTTTGAAACTTCTCCTTGGCTGCTTTTTGAACTTCTAGGCCAGCGGAGGCTACTTTATCCGGATGATACTTAATGGCCAATTTTCGATAAGCCTTTTTGATTTCCTCTTCGCTGGCATTAGATGCTATGCCAAGAATCTGATAAGCTTGCTTATCGTCCTTTTGCTTCACAAACATCGCATGGATGCGCTGATAGTCAAGTTGTGAGATGTTCAGATACGTAGCGATGGTCCCTAGAACTCCAAGTTCAGATCGATCTATATGTCGATCTGCTTCAGCAATACCAAATAGGTAATGCAAAAGTTGCAAACGCATGGAATGGCTCATATTGCTTCGAATTTGGAAGCAGACTTGACGAACCGGGATGTCAGTGTGCATCACGTCCCGCATGAGAAGACTGAGATCTTTGGCTTTTGAACTGCCAAACTGCCTTAGCATTACGTCTTTCACAAATTCTAGTTCCGACTTTTTGACGTTCCCATTGGCTTTCATAACAGCCATCGAAAGCACTGCTAAGCTTACTCCAAAATCAGCGGAACCCGTTTGAGTTCTTCTTTGGCCAGAACCTGCGGTCTGTTCATCTGATTTCAGTACACCTTCCATCATAGCGCCGACAGCAAAACCTAGTATGCCGCCAATTGGACCGCCAAAGGCCCAGCCCAAACCGCCCGTGATCCACTTTGTGTACCTACCCATCCAGCTTATTCAATGATGTCTACTGAGCGCTCGAGAAATTTCGAGAGTTCTTCTCCTTTCAACATATTTTGGGAAAGAAGTGCCAAATCGGCGGCTTGCTTCGCAAGCAACTTCTTTTTATCCGCATCTGTTTCGAGAAGGATTTTTGACGTTAGAGGGTGGTTCGAATTGATGACCAAATTGAACGAATCAGGCAGGCCAGCTGCACCAAACATTCCGCCACCACCAGTCTCGGCTTGCTCCTTCATACGTCGCATAAACTCCGGACGCGTAATAAGCATAGGCATTTCAGTTTCTGGTAGGCTTTCGAATACAATCGAGAACTTCTCCTTGTCTACTACTTCCTCTAGAACCGGCTTCAGCTCATTTTGCTGCTCCTCGCTGAGGTTTGTCTCGGGAGCGTCTTCTTTTATGATGAGCTTGTCCATGGTGTCGGAGTCAACTCGCGCAAAACGGATTTTGTCCTCACCACCTTCAAGTTTTTGAATGAAGTGACTGCTCAAAGGGCTGTTCAATTCAACCACATCGTACTTGTACTTATCAGCCGACTGGATAAACTGGTGCTGTTCCTCAACATTGTTGGTGTAAAGCACGATCAGTTCATCGCTCTTGTTCTTCTGTAGGTCACCAATATGAGCTCTGTACTCTTCTAATGTGAAGAATTTTCCCTTTGTATTCTTGAGCAGAATAGCTCCTTTCATGCGCTCGTAGAACTTCTCATCGGTGAGGCAACCGTATTCCACAAAAAGGCGAATATCATCCCATTTACTCTCGTAGTCCTCGCGGTCTTTCTTGAACATCTCTACGAGTTTATCCGCAACCTTCTTGGAGATATGAGAACTGATCTTCTTCACATTCGAATCCGATTGCAAATAGGATCTTGAAACGTTGAGGGGAATGTCCGGCGAGTCGATTACACCATGCAAAAGAGTGAGGAATTCAGGAACGATATCTTCTACAGAATCTGTAATGAATACCTGATTGCTGTAAAGCTGAATCTTGTTTTTCTGCAACTCCATGTTCCCAGAGAGTTTCGGGAAAAATAGAACTCCTGTTAAGTTGAAAGGATAGTCGACGTTGAGGTGAATATTGAAAAGCGGATCCTCGAAGGTCATTGGATACAGTTCCTTGTAAAAGGACTTGTAATCCTCATCTTTTAAGTCAGATGGTTTTTTCTTCCAAGCAGGTAAAGTGTTGTTGATGATGTTATCAACTTCGTTCTCAATCCGCTTTGGATTTCCAGCCTCATCTTTTTCACCTGAAGGGTCTTCAAGCGATTCAGTCCGTGTTCCAAACTGAAGTTCAACTGGGAGGAACTTACAGTATTTGTTGAGGATGCCAGAGATTCTGTTCTCTTCTAAAAACTCTTTCGAGTCTTCGGCAATATGTAGAATGATTTCCGTCCCTCGATCTTCTTTCTTCGATTTACCTAGGTTGTAAGTTGGACTTCCATCGCATGACCATTTCACGGCCTCGTCATCAGCGCGGAATGACTTAGAGTGGACTTCCACTTCGCTCGCCACCATAAAGGCAGAGTAAAAGCCAAGTCCAAAATTCCCAATGATTCCGGCGTCATCGGCTTTGCCTTCATACTTTTTGAGAAACTCTTCAGCTCCTGAAAAGGCAACTTGGTTGAGGTATTTTTTCACCTCGTCAGCATTCATTCCTAGACCACGATCCTTTATGGTTAAGGTGTTTGCCTTAGCGTCGATCAAAACTTCGATTCTAGTTTCGTCTAATTCGCCCTTAAACTCACCAAGTTTTTGAAGGGTTTTTAATTTGTTCGTTGCATCAACTGCGTTGGAAACAAGTTCTCTGAGAAAGATCTCGTGATCAGAATAGAGGAACTTTTTAATGATTGGAAAAATGTTCTCTGTTTGAACGTTAATCTTGCCTTTTGCCATTTTTTAGTGTTTTTCCGCAAAGTGTCAAGTTGTGTACCAAGGCAATTCTTCTGACAGCTTGTCGCAATGCGTGAGAGTTCTGACTAGATTGTCGGCTCTTTAGTCAGGATTTTTTGCATTCCTATTTTTTCAACGCATTTTCGTCAGATGAATTTACTTCTCTTAAGCAACTCAACCAACCCAGGGGAAGACTACCTCTCATGGCCTAAAGAATACCTGAAATCCTTCCTAGCAGGTATTGACGATGATATCTTGTTCATTCCCTACGCTGGGGTCACAATTAGTTGGGATGCCTATTTCGATGCAGTTGAATCTGCCTTGGAGCCATTAGGCAAGGAAGTCACATC
>CAXAIH010000168.1:0-4680 GCA_963968755.1 uncultured Flavobacteriales bacterium | reverse complement strand
CCCTTCTCAAATGAGTACAGGAACGCGTTCTGAATTAGAAGAAGAGCGCAGGCTCTTCTACGTAGCCCTTACACGTGCAGAGAAGAAAGCCTATCTGTCTTATGCACTTACTCGATACAAATGGGGAAATCTCATTTACTGTGAACCAAGTCGCTTCTTAGAAGAGATTGATTCATCCTTCATATCCACGCCACCTTCAAAAGACTCTTTCTCATCGTCCTCATCTAATAATAGCCGTTCCGGACAAAAACCTGAAAGAAGAGGACCCAGTCAAGGATCAGAGCCAAGGGACAATCCCGCACCGAAACGAAAGCTCGTTCGCATGTCGGAAAGCAAAAACCGCCCTACCCAGGGCAGCTCGAGCAGCCCAAGCGATCTGACTCCAGGAATGGAAGTAGAACATCAGAGATTTGGCAGAGGAAAAGTGATTCGTGTAGAAGGGAATCCAGAGAGCAGAAAAGCGATAATTAACTTCGAGGGGAAGGGTGAAAAACAACTCTTGTTGAAGTTTGCACAGCTCACTATTTTAAAATCCACTTAGCTATCCAAAAAGGCTAAATTTGACCCTCAATATCAAGTAGATGGAATACAATACAAGTCGCGAAGACGTAAAACTTCCAGAGTATGGAAGAAACGTGGAAAAAATGATTCAACATGCATTGAGTTTAGAAGACCGCGCACAACGAAACCTTGCAGCTGAAGAGATTATCCGCGTAATGGGACAACTGAATCCCCATCTCCGCGATATTGCTGAATACACACATATCCTTTGGGACCACCTCTACATCATGAGCGAGTTTAAACTCGACGTAGATTGCCCCTACCCAACGCCAGACCCGGAGTCAGCAAAGAAAAGACCAGAGCGCATTGCCTACCCAGAGAGTAAAATGCGCTACAAGCATTATGGGAAAAGCATCCCAGGATATATTGAAAGTGCTACGGCTATGCCCGAAGGTGAAGAACGTATGGAGCTGGTCCGTTCGATTGCAAACATGATGAAGCGTGCTTATCTAAACTGGAATCGAGATTCAGTGAACGACGAGGTCATCGTGGAGCAACTTGAGAAAATGTCAGAAGGAAAGCTAAAAGTGGATCCCGAATTCAAATTTGACTCGACACGATCCATTTTAGGCTCGAACCCTAATAAGAAGAAACCACAGTCCAAAAAAGGAAAAAGCCGTAAAAGACCTTACCGAAAACCTCAGCACTAAATGTCTACGTTCGAAATTGAAGGAGGCCGTCAGTTAAAAGGCGACTTTCACTGTCAAGGAGCAAAAAACGAAGCACTTCAAATCCTCTGTGCAGTTCTTCTAACTAAAGAGGAGGTTCGAATTACTAACATCCCCGAGATCAGAGATGTCAATAAGTTAATTGACCTTCTTCGAGATCTATCCGTTAAAGTGACACGGAATGGTGATGGCGATTTCACATTTAAATCAGACGAAGTTGACATCGACTACTTAGAAAGTCCTGAGTTCAAAGAGACGGGCTCTGGACTGCGGGGTTCCATCATGATTGTTGGGCCGATGCTTGGTCGCTTTGGAAAGGGTTACATACCCAAACCCGGTGGCGATAAAATTGGTCGACGTCGTTTGGACACCCACTTCATCGGTTTCCAAAACCTTGGAGCTGACTTTAGATACGATGCCGAAAACCACTTCTACAAGGCTGAAGCAAAGCGTCTTAAGGGTGCGAAAATGTTACTTGAAGAAGCCTCTGTAACAGGCACGGCCAATGTTCTAATGGCTGCTGTGCTCGCTAATGGCCGCACTGAAATATTCAATGCAGCCTGCGAACCCTACATTCAGCAATTGTGCAAAATGCTGAATTCTATGGGGGCCAAGATATCTGGTGTTGGCTCAAACCTTCTGATCATTGAGGGTGTTGAAAGTCTTGGAGGTTGCGAGCACAGAGTTCTTCCAGATATGATCGAAATCGGTAGTATCGTTGGACTCGCGGCAATGACAAAGTCGGAAATCACAATAAAAAATGTGAGCTACGACGAGCTAGGAGTTATCCCAAGTGTATTTAGAAAGCTTGGCCTTAATCTTGAGCGGCGAGGAGATGATATTTACGTTCCTGCACAGGAAGAATATGTCATAGAAACGTTCATTGACGGATCGATTTTAACCATCGCCGACGCTCCTTGGCCAGGCTTCACTCCTGACCTTTTGAGCATCGTGTTGGTCATCGCCACTCAAGCAAAAGGCAGCGTCTTGATACACCAAAAGATGTTCGAGTCGCGTTTGTTCTTTGTAGACAAGCTCATTGACATGGGAGCACAGATTATTCTGTGTGACCCACACCGAGCTACGGTGATTGGCCTAAATAGACAAACTGCCCTAAGAGGCATAGAGATGACATCTCCGGACATACGCGCCGGTGTATCTTTGCTCATCGCAGCGATGTCAGCGGAAGGCACAAGCTCAATTCATAACATTGAGCAAATCGACCGTGGTTACTTTAAGATTGATGAACGCCTCAATGCACTTGGAGCGAGCATCAAAAGATTGGATACAAACTAGATTAAAGCATGAAAAATCAAATCACAAAATATTTAGGCACACTAGCACTTCTGCTTAGTTTAATCAGCCTCTCATACAACAGTTCCGCTCAAGAAGTAGGAATCAACGTAGGTAATATAGCTCCAGAGATTAACCTTAAAAATCCAGACGGGAAAGAAGTAGCTCTAAGCTCCCTGAAAGGAAACTTAGTGCTCGTTGACTTCTGGGCATCGTGGTGCGGGCCGTGCAGAAGAGAAAATCCAAACGTAGTAGCTGCTTACAATAAATACAACAAAGCCAAAATCAAAAACGCCAAGGCATTCGTCGTGTTCAACGTTTCACTTGACAGATCAAAAACTGCTTGGGTAAACGCTATTAAGCAAGATGGTTTGAACTGGGAAAACCATGTAAGCGACTTGCAATACTGGGGTTCTAAGGCGGCCCAAGACTACCAAGTGCACGCCATCCCAACAAACTTTCTCATTGATGCAAACGGAGTCATCGTTGCAAAAAACTTGAGAGGTCAGAACTTACACCTCACCCTCGATAAATGGGTGAAACAGCTGTAAGCTGAATGACATAATTACAAAAGGCCCCGCGTGGCGGGGTTTTTTTATGCCATAATGTCCCATTTAAGGTCTTGGCAACATCTGTGATAAGAAACATAAAACAAAGAATTCGAACATGATTTCTGAAGAGGAGATTCAAGAAGAGGAAAAAGCCATTGAAAATGAAGGAAACCAAGGACAAGCAAGTGAGCTTAGTCCGGAGGATCACGACCCTTTGGCTGAGATGGAAACCAAGTACGTTGAAGCCAATGATAAGTACCTGAGGATCTATTCTGAATTTGAAAATTTCAGAAGAAGAACGGCCCGGGAGAAGCTTGAGCTAATAAGTACAGCCAGTTCCGATATTCTAAAGGATCTGCTTCCAGTAGTTGATGACTTTGAAAGAGCGCAGAAGGCTACGGAATCTATCGAAGATGCAGCCGCTAAATCAGCTCTTGAAGGTTACGCTTTGGTCTTTCAAAAAATAGACGGAATCCTTAAGGCAAAAGGTCTTAAGAAGATCGAAGCGATGGGTGAAAAATTTGACGTGGAATTGCACGAAGCAATCACCAAAATCCCTGTTGATTCCAAGAAACAAAAAGGTAAGGTTGTAGATGTGGTAGAGAACGGTTACACCCTAGGCGACAAGGTAATCCGCTTTGCTAAAGTGGTAATTGGAGAGTAATGGCCAGACGAGATTTTTACGAAGTATTAGGCGTCAGCAAAGGAGCTTCAGAGTCTGAGATTAAAAAGGCATACCGCAAACTTGCCTTAAAATATCACCCAGATAAGAACCCCGACGATAAGGCCGCCGAAGACAAATTTAAGGAGGCTGCCGAGGCTTATGAAGTTTTAAGCAACGACCAGAAAAAAGCCCAGTACGACCGATTTGGTCATCAGGGAATGGGTGCAGGAGCAGGCGGCTTTGGAGGCGGAAATGGTATGAACATGGAAGATATCTTCGATCAATTTGGAGATATTTTCGGTGGAGCTTTTGGTGGATTTGGTGGTGGCGGTGGACGCCAGCGCACATCCGTGAGAAGAGGGTCTAACCTTCGGATAAAAGTTAAGCTCAAGCTCGACGAAATCCTGAATGGAGTTCACAAGAAGATCAAGGTTCAAAAACTAGTCAACTCTCCTGATGTTGAATTTGGCACCTGTCCGACCTGTCACGGCTCAGGTAGTGTTACCCGCATTACCAATACCATTCTGGGTCAAATGCAAACTTCGAGCGCTTGCCCTAGCTGCGGTGGTACCGGAAAAATGGTCACCAAATCATCTGGCGGAGCTAATGCCGATGGATTGATTCGTGAAGAAGTAATGGTAGAAATCGACATTCCAGCTGGAGTAGAAGAGGGAATGCAACTCTCTATTCGCGGAAAAGGAAATGAAGGTCCAATGGGTGGAATTCCTGGTGACCTTTTGGTAGTTGTTGAAGAAGAAGTGAGCGAGACCTTTGAGCGAGATGGTCAAACGATCCACTATCAGCTGTTCATGAATTTTGCTGACGCCGCACTCGGCTTCTCTGCAGAGATCCCTAGCATTGAAGGTAAGCTGAAGGTGAAAATTCCCGCAGGAACCCAATCGGGTAAAATTCTTCGCTTGCGCAACAAAGGACTCCCTTCAGT
>CAXAIH010000167.1:0-4695 GCA_963968755.1 uncultured Flavobacteriales bacterium | reverse complement strand
TTAGCTCAATCCTTAATTACTCACATCAGAAACAAGCCGGAACTTCAAGCCAAGCTGTGTCATAAGATTTATGCAGGTATTGCGGTAGGAGCTAAAAGAAATGGTGGTCAAGAAACTACATTAATCTATCAGCTTTTGGATATGATTAACCTCGGATTCTTAGGAGTTGGAAACGACTCTGAGACAACATCGCAATACGGGGGAACTGGTCTGGCCGGTGATATTGGAACCATGTCGCAAGACGATTATGGTCTGCAAACAGCAATGGGAACTGGGCGTAGAATTGCGCGCGTGGCTCGTATGATGTCTGAGCAGAATGGGAAGCTTGTCAAGGGGAAATTGAAATTGGTTTTCTGGTTACTTCAAGACAAGAATGACCTAGCAAAGAACACCATCTTCGAGCTTTTGAAAGAGTTCCACGATCAAGTTGAAGTGAAAATTATGGACTTTGTAGGCAAGAACATTGTACGCTGTTTGGCCTGCGATATATGCCCAACCCATATTGATGTCGACGAGGAGTATCGCTGTGTAATCAAATCTACCAAAGACGACCTCAAGGATTTACACACGGATCTGATTGATGCAGATGCCATCATTCCGTTAGTCTATTCTCCAGTTGATCGAGAAGGGCTTGTCTCTAACTATCAGCAGTTGATGGAACGCACGCGCTACATTCGTCGCGGTGACTACATTTTCAGCGACCTTCTAACCGCTCCCTTTGTGATTGAGGATATAGGGTCTTATGAGAACATGCAAGTTCGGATGATGACTTCTATGATGAGACATCATACCATCATGGATCGTCCGATTATAAGCTACCGATATAAGGGAGAATTTGTCAATAGCGAAGAGGTGAGAAATGAGTTGAAAGACTTTATTGAAACAGCTCGACTCGTAATCTCCGCCAAAATTCTAACCTATTCCGCGGGTGTTGATCACCTCAAGTATAAGCCAGTTGGGTATATTTTGAGCGCACGTAAGGATGATGAAGATGAGAAGCTCTTAAAACGTATTGCAATGATGGACGATCGGATTGCACGTACGAAAGAGGACCTTAAAAACCGTTTCTAGGCTGCTGATTTGGACTTAGAGCGCAGTTTCAAACTCCATGTAAAGAGTCACAAACTCAAAACACCCTACAAGCTTTCTTTTGGAACCATTCGGGAGATTGATTCCGTTCAAGTAGCTTTCACGCAGAGGTCGAGAACGACGGTTGGGGAAGTAGTGCCCTTGGTAGGTTACAACGATGAATCCACTGAGAGTATTTCAAAATTCATCAAGCAGAAACTCTCGGAGTCTTCAAAGTTTTCCAGTCTTCAAGACTTTAGAGCACATGTGGCTCAGAACATTCGCGACCATGGTTTTGCTTGTTCTCCGATTTTATGCGCTATTGATTTGCATGACTCAGCCTTCACCGAAAGCATGCAGAAGAGCAAGATGGCGGTGGATGAGTTCGTGGTTCCAACATCTACTTCAAATGCTACATCCCTTCGAGAAGCGCTTCACGAGAATCTGAACAGATTTGTAAAAATCAAACTGAGCAGTGACCCTGAGCATGATTTCTCCGTCTTGTCCGCCTGCGAAGCGGCTTTAATGGCTTGTTCAAAACCGATCCGCCTTGATGCCAATCAAGCCTTGAATTTAGATCAAGCTCGTTTTCTCTATCGGAGCATCGAGAATTCAAATTTCCGTAATGTTATTCACTACATCGAACAAGCGCTTCCCTTTGATGATTGGCAAGGTTCTGAGGTTTTGGCCAACGAGTTTGAACTGCCTACCATGTTAGATGAGTCGGTGGTTTTGCTAAGTGATGTCGAAAAGGCACAGCGAATCGGAGTCCAGCACATCAAACTAAAGCTCTTCAAGCAAGGAGGCCTTGTGGAGTTGGAGCAAATGATTCAAAAGGCGGTGGAACTAGATATGAGGGTCATTCTTGGTAATGGGGTCTCGACAGAAATAGGAAACGATATGGAGAACTATTTCTACCTCAAGTTCAAAGGAAAAATCGTCTTAGGAAGTGAGGCAAATGGCTTTGCGAAAATCTAATAATCAGGGATTTGTATTAACCTGATGTATGATTGCACGCCCTACCTTAGGTCGATAGTGACTCGACTCATACCAGTTGTTGATGTTAGCGTTCCACTCATTCCTTCCAGTAAAGTCGTGTACATGTACCTCACCGAAAATTCCACTCAAAGTGACTAGCACTTGCTGTTTTAGGAGGTCTGCTTGCCAATAGGGGCCGAGTATTACCGCATAGGTTGTGCCGTGTTCCTCGAACATTCGGTTCATACCAAACAATAGCTCAACTTGTTTTTCCGACAGCTTGAGTGCATAGGTTTTGCTCGCTCTCTTTTTCATTTCAGATTGAATGTTAGAAAAGTATTGATCTGGATTGTTCTCTATTTTTTCTTCAGCTGAATTTCTGATTGCAAAATTTCCTTGCGCGTCGTAGACCACAGACTGAACAGATTCCCTCGTGCTGATTTTGCCTGGAATACCTCGGCTTTCGTCTTCCAGAAGGTGCCATCTGAGGATGTCGAAAAAGGAGAAATCGCGGATGAAGTACTTGAAAAAATTAATGTGAAAGCTGAGCCAAGTATTCTGACTCACCGCTGGGTGGTGTTCGTAGACTGGGCCTTTAAAATCGTCATGTGCGTTGTTTTTATTCATAAGTACCTTATGGTCGAGCACGAGTAATACTTCCGATAGTTCTTGACCTTGATCTAGAACCAGCTTAATTTTATCGTGAATGTTGCGGATAGATTCACCCGGAGCACCAAAGTTGTAGTAAGAGCAGGTAGTAGAGTTGCAAAGGTCTTCCGGTGTGAAGGCTAAGGTTTTAGAATTTCCAAAAACGTAGGTGTTGTAGGTGGTCCCGGACTCTATATTCTTCAAGAAGCGCTCCACTCCGTAATAGTCATCGCTTGAGGCAATCTGTCCTAGTTTGCTATCTTCAAGCTCCCCGATTATTCTAAATGGATCCATCGCTGCATAGTAGCCAACGAGTGTGAAGACGGGAAGTAGAAAAAGAGCAATCTTCTTAAGCCAAGCGCTCACTAGAATTGAAAATAGATGAAACTGATCTCGCTGTCAGAGAAGTATACGATCATATATATGAGTACATAGTAGATTCCCCATCTGAGTACTCGAGGGGTTTGAAGTGCTTCAAGACTGACTTCTCTCTTCCTGAAAATCCATTCTGCGAAATGAAATACAGTGATCAGATAGAGAGGCGTCAATGTCAAATTCGGATTCCCAGGAGAGCTCAACAAGGATGAGCTCAACATATTTTGAATATAAGAGGTAGCCTCAGTTAAGTTGTCGGCTCGAAAAAATATCCAAGCGAAACAGGTGAGGCTGAAGGTGATGATAATTCCTATGAATTCTCGAAAGGAGGGCAGCCAATTAGCACCAGCTATTTCGTCGACAAACTTTCGATTTCTCTTAAGGATGAAGGATGGTAAAAAATAAACGGCATTGAGCCCGCCCCAAACTAGGAATGTCCAATTCGCGCCATGCCAGAAACCACTCACAAGGAAGATGGTAAAGATGTTTCGTATGGCTTTCGATTTTGAGACTCGGCTTCCACCTAGTGGAATGTAGAGGTAGTCTCTGAACCAGGCGGAAAGAGAAATGTGCCACCTTCTCCAGAACTCTGCAATATCCCGGGAAAAATAAGGGTAGGCAAAATTCCGCATCAAACTAACTCCAAAGAGCCTAGCCGTTCCAACAGCAATGTCTGAATAACCTGAAAAATCCCCGTAAATCTGGAAGGCAAAGTACACGGCTCCAAGCAACAATAAGCTCCCGGGTAAGGTCTCATAGTTAACAAAAATAAAGTCGACATGTCTAGCACAGCTATCAGCAATCACCACCTTTTTGAATAAGCCCCACAAGATTTGTTTGAGGCCTTTGATCGATTCTTCAGTGTCGAAGCTTCGTTCATTTTCAAATTGAGGAATGAGATTACTTGCTCGTTCAATGGGCCCTGCCACAAGTTGAGGGAAGAAGGATACGAAGGTGAAAAAGGCCAAAGGGTCTTTACAAGCTTCGATTCTGCCCTTGTAAACATCCAAGGTGTAGCTGAGTGTTTGAAAGGTGTAAAAGCTAATTCCTACGGGAAGAATCACTTTCAAGGTCATGGCATTCAATTCCAGGCCCAATGAGGAAAAGGCTTCGATGAATTCGGTAACAAAGAAATTGTAGTATTTGAAAAACCCCAACAAGCCGAGGTTTACGGTGAGGCTAATAGCGACAAAGGTTCTTTTTCGAATTTTCTCTAAAGTTCCAGCAATGGCAGCTCCGAGGAAGTAGTCGAGAAGAGAGCTTAAGAAGATCAGGCTAAGAAAACGCCAATCCCACCAACCATAGAATAGGTAACTGGCGACTAGGAGAAGCGCATTTTGTCCTGAACGGGAAGAACGGAGCACCCAATACATGGCAAAGACCAGTGGGAGGAATATCAGAAATTCGATGGAATTAAACAGCAAAATCTGGCTTGTTAGTCGTATTTCTTAGTGAGTAGTCTTTCATTCAGAGCAAGTGTGAATCGCTTGGCTCCCTCCATATTGAGATGTTCCAAGTCTGCAAAGCAGGTATCGGGAAGGGTGAAAGTCTTATAGTCAAGCACATAGAATTCATATCCTTTCTTCTTCCTTGACTTGATAAACCAAACAACTTGATACCGGTTGA
>CAXAIH010000166.1:0-4726 GCA_963968755.1 uncultured Flavobacteriales bacterium | reverse complement strand
TGCAATGGCCACGATGTGCTTCACACCTGGAAGCACTGTTCGTTGTTCCAGTTCACGCTCCTTTTCTTGAGGCAAACTACCAAACTCAATATTTAAGTCGATGCCTTTTCCAACTTTCATTTCGAGTTGGTGGGCGCAGGCTTCTTCAAGGCGCTTCTTACTTTGAAAGGTAGGATTGCTCACCTTCAGCAGGAACGAAACCTTGTTGCCATCAATTTTTATGTCCGAGACCAAATTGAGACTTATTAGGTCCTTCTTGAGGTCCGGTTCAATCACAAAGGACAATGCTCTTTTGAGCTCTTCTTCAGATATATTCAAAACGCTAAAATTGAGTCAGGCAAATGTATCTATCCTATTAAAAGCTCTGCAGTTCTTTTGCAGGATCCCAGAAGATTTCCGCAAAGTCGACCACACAATCCTCAACAATCTCAATCCCTTCCTGTTCGAGCAATTCCTGCATGGTATTCGAGCCAGAAAAATGATGCTTTCCGCTGAGCATTCCGTTGCGATTTACAACCCGTTGTGCTGGAACTGTGGACGAGGCGAAATGTGATGCATTCATCGCATAACCTACCATCCTACTCGACCTTCCTGCGCCTAAGAACTTTGCAATTGCCCCATAGCTTGTAACTCTGCCAGGCGGAATTAAGGAAACAACATCCCAAACACGATTGTAGAAATCTTGCGTTTCTGGCTTCATGAAAGATGAAGATTGAAAAAAATCTCTTCCATTTTACCAAATTACGACACATTCGCAGCAAATATTCGTGTCCAGCCTAGCTCAACTTTGTGAATAGCGCACGCAACATTATTATCGGGGTTTTCTGCCCGCTGTTTTTCAGTGCCGAATCCTTCTGCGCGAGCTATTCTGCCTCCTATTTAAAGGAGTTTTCTACTTCAAGAAAAAGCGACAGCCTCATTGCGGCTTGTCATCTCTTGGAATTGAAAAACGATTCCAAGGAAGAATTATGCGAAGCCTACTTCAACTTGGCTGTCAGTCTTTGGTAGGAGGGTCAATTCGAAGGCTTGGAAGATTTAGGAATTAACTTGATTAAGATTGCCAAATCTGAGCGCCTTGTAAAATGGCAAGCGAAAGGGGAAAACCTTCTTGGGAACATCTACAACCGACGAGCCTTAAGCTTTGAAGCTTTGAAGCTTTGGGAGCCTATCAAAATGCCATCGACCTGTATCGTTTAATTGATGATAGCTTAGGCTTGGTAACCGCCTAA
The DNA here is from genome assembly GCA_963968755.1 of uncultured Flavobacteriales bacterium. GTDB lineage: Bacteria > Bacteroidota > Bacteroidia > Flavobacteriales_G > Salibacteraceae > UBA4419. Next base: position 3,497 of record CAXAIH010000166.1, on the reverse strand, counting down.
TCGCATGTAAGCGTGGTATACATTGAGCTTAAGGAGGGCAGTATGGCTCTGCCCTTTGCTCTAAGAGCGCTTGACATCCGCGAGCAAGCCGGAAATTTAGAGGCACTTTCCATATCCTGCACCAACCTGGGCAACATCTTCTTAAACATGAGAGATACTGCTCGTGCCGCTCAGCATTATTCGAAAGCTTTAAAAATTGATTACCAACTTCAGGATAGCATTGGAATCTCGATGGCATACACCAACATGGCCATCCTCTGCTACGAAGGTGGCCAATTCAAAATAGCAATTCCCTTTCTGAAGAAGTCCATTGAACTCAACAGCGTGATAGGGGATGACTACAATTCCATGATTTCATATTTCAATTTAGGTGAGGCTTTTTTTGGATTGAAGAAATATGAAGATGCTCTCAGCGCGTATCAAACGAGCTACAAACTTTCCAGGGAGATAAACTCTGCGAGCTACATCTTTAACAATGGGAAACAGATGGCTGCTTGCCATGATTTGCTGGGGAATCAAGTGGAGGCCTACTAAATATTAAATGGGCTGATTCCTTAACACGACAGCCTTTTCAGCGACGAACGCAAAGCAGCACTTTTGGAACTACAGAGAGGTTTTGAAGTCTATAAAATTGATCTTGAGAACAAGCTTCTTCGAAGTGCCAACAATCAAAAGGCGGCCACCATCGATGATTTAAATTTTACCGAAAGGGCTCTATTCTTCGGCTTGGGCGGTGCGTTTCTAGTGATTCTCATTTTAATCGTCGGACTTCGTCATATCAATTTTCTAAATCGAAGTTTGCGGAACAAGAACAGTCTGATTGAACAACAGCACCTCGCTCTCGTCTCCCAAACCGATAACCTCGAGGAAAGCATTCGTCAGAATCAAAACTTGGTTTCTCTCATGGTTCACGACCTCAAGAATCAATTGGCCCAGATTGGCCAACTCTCTCAACTTCCCACAGACAATGAAGTCACGGAATTGATTGGAAGAGCCTCACAGAACGGTCTTAATTTGATTTATGATATTATGGAAGTTACGCACGCTGAAAGTGGTGAAGTGGCGCTAAACCATGAACGCATTTTCATTCATGAAATGTTCGTGGAACTATTGGAGGAGCAATCATCAGCAGCTGAGAGCAAGGACATTAGAATCATCATCAACGAGGACCCATCCATTCAATACCTAAAGTCGGACAAGCTTATTCTGAAACGTATTCTCTCGAATTTGATTTCTAACTCCATCAAGTTCTCCTCTAAGAATAAGCATGTCTATGTGGCGAGCATCTCCTTAGGCAATTGCATTCAGTTCTCTGTGAAAGATGAAGGGCCGGGTTTCAAAGAGAGCAACAGACCCAAACTTTTCAGAAAGTACCAAAAACTATCTGCCCGTCCAACAGGAAAAGAGATCTCAACAGGCGTGGGCTTAGCGATGGCCAAAATTTTCACAAATGCTCTTGGCGGGGAGATAGAGTTGAATGAGAGCTGCGACCGCGGTGCAGAGTTTATTTTGAGTTTCTCCGCAGATTAATCTATCTGGAAACTGAGGTACTTAATCTGATGTCCTTTTGCGGTAAAGAGCTTTTCGTAATGCGTTTTCGTAGCTAAAACCTTTGCCAAGTCTTCTGGCAACTCGCCAAGTTGAGCGTACAGATCATCCAAACGATTTAGCAAAGCATATCCCTCCGCTTCAATTTGCTCGAGGGTGTAATCGTAAATGAAATCCGAATCTGTTTTAAGTCTAATCTCCCCACCCTTCTTCAGCAGTTTTCGATAGCGCTCAATGAAAATGGGCGAAGTGAGTCTCTTCTTGGCGCGATTCTGCTGCGGTTGAGGGTCTGGAAAGGTGATCCAAATCTCGTCGACTTCTTCAGGTCCAAAAAAGTGTTCAATAAAGTCGATTCTGGTGCGCAAGAAAGCAACATTATCTAGTTCAGCCTCTAAGGCATTCTTAGCGCCGACGTAGATACGAGCACCCTTTATGTCGAGGCCCAAATAATTCCGTTGCGGCCAAACCTTGGCCATAGCCAATGCAAACTCGCCTTTTCCACAAGCCAACTCTAGCACCAGGGGCTTGTCGTTTTTGAAGAATTCTTTTGACCACTTCCCATCGAGCTGAAATGATCCGTCCTTTACTGTCTCAATTCCATGTTCTAGGACATTCGGAAATTCTTTCATTTCCTTAAATCGACGCAATTTATCCTTTCCCAAAGCCTAAAAATTTGGATTTAGAGGACTAAAGGAAATCTCGTCAACCTGAGTTCCTGGCTGACAATTGAAGGCGAAGAGAATGGACTTGGCAATGTCTTCAGTTTGTACAAACTCTTCTACTGGAGCGTCGGAGCCATCCCATGAAGGCGTGTTGATAGCTCCTGGGAGCAAAGCAGTTGATTTGATTGGACTTCCCTTAAACTCTTCGATGAGAGAAAGATGTAGGGCGTACAAAGCATGCTTAGAAATGCTATAATCTGCAGCACCCAAACGAGCTGACTTACTCAGGATAGAGCAGACGTGAAAGAGGTGGCCTTTTCGATTCTTTTTCAAGAAAGGGACAAGGCGATTCATGAGTGTATAGGTTCCTCGGAAATTAACATTCATAAGCTGATCCAGGCCTTCGCTATCACCGAACTTGGTTTCCGAATAAGTCCCAACATTATTCACCACAAGGTCAAGTTGATCAAATTGATGTTCGAGCGATTTGGCAAAATTCTCCACTTCAAAACGTTTGGAGAAATCCACCGAATGTGGGTGCACTTTCACACCATGTTTTACTTCTAAATCCGTCTTTAAAGATTGTAGTTTATCCAAACTTCTGGCTGCCAGTACTAAATCAAAACCTGCTTGGGCCAGAACTTCTGCTATACTTTCACCTAAGCCCTGACTGGCTCCTGTTATCACTGCATTCATGCGTCCAAATGTATTAGATTTGAGTATGGGCTGAACCAATGACAGAACACGCCAAAAAGAACCTTCAAAACTTCCTTCTTTCCAAAAAACTTTCAGAAAAAAAAGTCCTGCTTGGGATTCTCAATTGGGGGATTGGTCATGCCAGTAGGTGCATACCATTGATCGAAAGCCTTCAGCATTTGGGGAATGAGGTAATCGTGGTAAGCAGTGGCCTAGCCTTGAGCCTCATCGTAGGTAGTTTCCCGAAATTGACTTGCGTAGATTCTGAGGAAGACAGCGTCCGATATGCCAAGAGTGCGCTGGGAACAAGCATCATGATTGGACTTCAGAGTCCACGCTTCATTCGAAACATCAAGAAAGAATACGCACTTGTTGAGGAGCTTTGCAGAGAGAGGAACATCGACTTCATTTTAAGCGACAATCGCTATGGTTTTCGCTCGAGTGAAGTGAAGAGTGTTTTCATTGGACACCAGCTCAATATCCCAACGCCAATTGCCGATGCTGTTGTTCAAGCTTTGAATCGGAAGTATTTAAATCGATTCGATGAAATTTGGGTTCCTGATGTGGAAGGCCCGAATTCACTCGCTGGAA
>CAXAIH010000165.1:0-4731 GCA_963968755.1 uncultured Flavobacteriales bacterium | reverse complement strand
CGTACAGGTGGCTATGGGGGTTTTTAGATTGGGCTTTTTAGTCCACTTCCTTTCAAACCCAGTGATCTCCGGTTTCACCTCGGCCATCGCCATCATCATAGCCTTTTCTCAACTAAAGCATCTTCTTGGCATCGATCTAGCAAGAAGTGAATTTATCTTGGATATAGGCTCGGAGGCCATAGCACGCAGCTCAGAAACGAATCTTATGAGCTTGGGTTTAGGGCTGATTGGAATACTGCTGATTCTCTTGTTTAAGCGAATCAACCGGAAACTTCCAGGCGCCCTAATCGCAGTTGTTCTCGGAATCATTGTGGTTGCAGCTTTCAGTCTTGATTCCAATGTTGATATTGTGGGGACAATTCCTCAAGGTTTGCCTGCTTTCGGCTTGCCCTCCTTCTCCTTGGAAACGTGTAAGACCTTACTTCCGATGGCTGCAGTCATCTCCATCTTGAGCATTGTGCAATCCATTGCCATTGCCAAAGCACTGCAGGCAAAGAATAGAGATCATGAGATTCATCCAAATCAAGAGTTTGTCGCCATGGGCATCTCGAACATTGCCACCAGCTTCTTCCAAGGCTTTCCTGTAGGTGGTGGTGTCGGTCGTTCGGCTGTAAACTTTCAACTAGGTGCTCGAAGCCCGCTGGCTTCTATCTTCTCCTCTCTCCTGCTGATTACAACACTTGTGTTTCTTACTCCCTATTTCTATTACCTACCAAAAGCGATGTTGGCCGCTGTCATTTTCACGGCCGTATATTACCTGATGGATTTCAAAGAACCGCAACGACTTTGGAAAACTGATCGAAAGGACTTTTGGATGTTGATTGCTACCTTCTTGGGAACTTTGTTTGTAGGAATTGAAGAAGGCATTGCCATCGGTGTCGGCCTTTCGATTGCTATGATGATTTACCGATCCGTATATCCGCACTACGCTATTCTCGGAAACATCCCTGAGTCACCCTACTATATGAACGTAGAGCGTTTTGAAAATCTTTCTCATGAAAAGGATGTTCTCATATTGCGCTTCGATTCTCAGCTCTACTTCGCGAATATGTCCTTCTTTAAGGATCGGGCTTGTCAGCTTGTTTTTGATTCCAATGGTGAAACGAAGATGCTCCTACTCGACTTCTCGGTAGTCAACCGAATGGACAGCAGTGCTTGTAAGATGATGGAGGAACTATACACCGAGCTAGATATGTACGGAGTTCAACTAAAAATATCTGCGGTGCGCGGACCGGTAAGAGACGCTATGACACGTTGCGGCTTGATCGATTTGATCGGAAAGGAGAATTTCTATTTACGTACACATGAAGCCATTCATTCTTGGAAACATCCAGAAGTAGCAATGAACAACCGCTTCGCAACCCAAAGCAACCCGGAATAAACATGGCAACTTCTTCCTTTCAGGACATCATAAATGAGGAAACTCCGGTTCTCATAGACTTTTGGGCTGATTGGTGTCAGCCTTGCCATATGTTGGCTCCGATCATTAAGGAACTGAAAAACGATTTAGGTGACCGACTTCGAGTGGTGAAAATTGATACTGAAAAGCATCAAGCACTTTCACAGAAGTTCAACATCAAAGGAATTCCAACCATGATTCTCTTCAAAGAGGGAAAGGTCCTGTGGCGGCAATCGGGGGTTCTTCCGAACGAAGAGATTAAGAAGCAGATTGTCGGCTTTCTCTCTTGAGAACAATTTCATATTCCATAGAATAAACAACCGTCTGGACCAAAAAGGATAATTTCGCGTCATGTTAAAAAGCAAACTTGTACTTAGATTTTTTGCCTTCACCATAGTGAGCATTCTCTACACCTCCTGCGAATCGAAGGACAATGGTGGAGCTCCCCCAAAAATGTCCTACAACGAGGCTGAACAAACCATGCTCGCACAAGGTCAAGAACTTGCCCTAGAAGCTTTACACGTCTTAAGCGCACGTTTGACTTCTGCGATTCAGAGGAATGGACTTAATGGTGCAATTCCAGTTTGCAAGGAAGCAGCCATGTCGATCACCGATTCCCTTTCTGCAGCGGCTGGAATTAACATCCGTAGAACTTCCCATAAGGTTCGAAACATTGCAAACGCACCCGACGGTATTGATAAACTCATGGCCGATTACTTCACCAACTTCATCGACGCTGACAAAAAATGGAAGCCGGCACTTCTTCCCATGAAGGAACGCAAGGAGTATCGCGGCTACTACCCTATTATCATGAAAGGTATGTGCGCTTCTTGCCATGGAGTTGTTGAAAAAGACATCGCAGACGACACCTACGATCTAATTCTAGAACAATATCCGAATGACCAGGCCGTCAATTTCTTTCCTGGAAGTTTAAGAGGAATGTGGGTAGTAACTTTCGATGAAGACCCCGCAGAAGTGAGTGGTTCGTGAGTGTGACCTAAGTCACTTTTAAGTTCGACTTCCGACGTATCTTTGAATTCAGAATAATTAGAGATGACAGTAGAACAGATTTACACCAATTGCCTAGCCGAAGCGGCTTATTATATAGAGTCAGAAGGAGAAGCCATCGTTATCGATCCGATGCGAGAAAGCTATCCTTATCTTGAAAGAGCCGAGAAAGACGGCGCCAAGATTAAGTACATTTTGGAAACGCATTTTCATGCGGATTTCGTTTCAGGTCACGTAGATCTTGCAAAGAAAAGTGGAGCTACCATCGTTTATGGCCCGACCGCAAAACCAAGTTATGAAGTTCACATCGCCGAAGACGGTGAGGAATTGAGCGTTGGTAAACTAAAAATTCGTGTGCTTCACACGCCAGGTCATACTGTAGAAAGTACCACTTACCTTCTTCTTGATGAGAATGGAAAAGAACAAGCCATCTTTACGGGTGACACTTTGTTTATTGGAGATGTGGGGCGACCTGACCTCGCAGTGAAGAGCGATTTAAGTCAAGACGACCTTGCAGGGATGCTCTTTGATTCCTTGAGAAACAAGATCATGACACTTCCTCCCGAAATCACTGTGTATCCAGCCCACGGAGCTGGCTCAGCTTGTGGTAAAAATCTGAGCTCAGATACCACAGACACTTTGGGGAACCAATTGAAATTCAACTACGCGCTGAGAGAGAGCATGACTCGTGAAGAGTTCATCGCCGAAGTTACCGACGGTTTGATGGTTCCTCCTCAATACTTCCCAAAGAATGCGGTTCTGAACAAAGAGGGTTACGACAGCTTAGACGACATTCTTGACCGAAGTGTAACCGCTTTGAACCTTGAAGAATTCAAAGAGGCTCGCGAGCAGGGAGCACTAATTTTAGATACACGCCATCAGGCAGAGTATGTGAAAGCACACGTTCCTAAGTCGATGTTTGTTGGCCGCGATGGAACTTTTGCTAGCTGGGTAGGAACCTTGGTGGAGGACCTGCGCCAACCTATCGTGCTCATCACTGAAGATGACATGCAGGAAGAAGTGGTGACACGTCTTTCGCGTGTTGGATATGACAACGTACTTGGGTATTTGTCAGGAGGATTTCCAACATGGGCTGATTCCGAAGAAGTAGCGAGCACTGAAAGTATTAGTCCAGAAGTTTTTAAAGGGAGATATGACGCTGGGGATCTAAACTCACTCGATGTGCGAAAAGCAAGCGAATATGAAACTGAGCATGTTTTGGACATCGCTAATTTTCCATTAGATTTCATTCACGAACACATTGCTGAATTGGATGCAAGCAAACAATACCATGTGCATTGTTTAGGTGGGTACCGATCGGTGATTGCTTCTTCAATTATGGAGCAATATGGTCTGAACAATATTGTAAACATTGAAGGAGGCTACAAGCAGATTTCACAAGTAGGCCTTCCACTCTCTCAATTTGAGGCGCAGAATACAGCACTTTAGAAAACCCTTTAATCTAGTCTCAGTGCCCTATATCACAGTTAGGCAGAATGACTTAGAATACATTTGACTTCAAGAAAAACAAGGAAAAATGGGTTTACTAGATTTGATTAGATCAAGAGGAAATAAGCAGAACATTTCGGAGATGGTCGACAAAGGAGCCATGATTATAGACGTACGTTCAACAGGAGAGTATGCTGGCGGACATATTAAAGGTTCAAAAAATATACATTTGGACCAACTTCAAAACCGAATAGGTGAAGTAAAAGCATTTGACGCCCCCGTAATCACATGCTGTGCATCAGGTATCAGAGGCGGCTCAGCCGCCAATGTGTTGCGCAAGCACGGGGTAGATGTTATGAATGGCGGAGGATGGATGAGTCTGAGCTCACGCTTAGGCCGATTATCTGACGTAGTAGCAGTTTCATGGAGAGGGTCGCGCAAGCGGTCCTTTCGTCTTTTAGGGCTGTATCATTCAAACAATCTTGTGCGACCAAGGTTACAGAAGGAGGGCTAAGTCTTCCTTAACTTTGACAAAGAACAATTCATTGTGAGCGACTATCTAAATACCTTCCTACAATCCTTTTCTGACTTTGGCGGTTACGTCTGGAGAGAAATAACTTTTCAAGTAGAACCATGGTATGTCAACTACTTCTGGTGGTTGATCGCGCTCTCCCTAGTTGTTTGGGGTTTGGAAATTGTATTTCCATGGCGTAAAGGACAGTATGCATTCCGAAAGGACTTTTGGCTTGATGCCTTCTATATATTCTTCAATTTCTACATCTTCAAATTGGTGATTTTCATTGCTTTCTCGAATGTGGTAGAAAAGCTCTTCCTGGATCTTACGGGTGGAAGCTTGAGTCAGCTTGCCCTAATTG
>CAXAIH010000164.1:0-4814 GCA_963968755.1 uncultured Flavobacteriales bacterium | reverse complement strand
GGCCAAATTAACGAGCAAGATGCCTCTCCCCGTTCTGTCGAGTTTGAATCCGTTCATGACGATCCACATAGCGAGTCCATTGAAGAATATCGACATCAAGGCCAAGTTCTCGAAGAAGGCATTCGTAAGGTAGTTTCGCTCGTTGGGTAGGTACACCATCAGAAAAATGAGTGGTGGAACAAGCAAACCAACGCCTATCCCAGTAATTAAGTGATCCTTTTTAATCAAAACTCAATGGATTTCATCTCCTTTAAAACTTCATAGGCAGTCATGTCACACTGCTGTGGTACTAAACTGACGTATCCGGCCTCCAAGGATTTTATATCGTTCTCTTGATCCTCATCGAAAAGTTCGTACTTCCCTGTCAACCAAAAATATTTCTGACCAGATGGATCTGTGCGACCATCAAATTCTTCAACCCAATTACCCCGAGCTTGATGACACCATTTGATTCCGCGAATCTCATCGGTTCCTAATTTCGGAATATTCACATTTAAACATACTCCCCAAGGTAAACCCTTATCTAAAATTTGAATGGCAATCTGTTCTGCAACAACTTTCGAAGCATCAAAATTTGCGTCGATGCTGTGATCCAGAAGGGAAAATCCAATGGATGGAATTCCTTCCAATGCACCTTCCATGGCAGCTGACATGGTACCCGAATAGAGCACATTGATCGAAGCATTTGAACCATGATTGATCCCAGAAACCAACAAATCTGGTTTCTTTTGGATGATTTCGTTTACCGCCAACTTCACACAATCAACGGGCGTCCCAGAGGTGCTGTACATGCCAAAGTTCTCCTCTTCCTTCAGCTTATTAATTCTCAAGGTAGAATTGAGGGTTATCCCATGACCGGCCCCCGATTGAGGGCTATCTGGAGCCACTACAGTGACCCGACCAAGTTTTCGCATCGACTCTATAAGAGCCTGAATCCCTGGGGCAAATACACCATCATCGTTACAAACTAAAATCTCCTTCATTTCTAGACGAATTTATTCAAGACATTTTTTGATACCAATCGGCGAGCACAATTCCTACCGATATTCCAAGGTTTAAACTTTCTGTGTTTCCTTTTCCCGGAATGGTCAATCTGTTTCCAGAGACTTCCAAAAGCTTTGAACTTAAGCCATGACTTTCACTCCCGAATAAGAATATCGGGTTTTTGAGAGAAGGAGCTCCTGGCTTTCCTCCTCGTGGGTGGGCTGCGAAAATTCTTGACGCCTCTTGTTGAGAAAGAAACTCTTCGAGGTTTGCGTGATGTAAGTTCACGCGAAACAGAGAACCCATGCTCGCCATAACCGTCTTTTCGTTGTAGGGGTCAACACTTGTAGTTGAAATGAGTATATCTTCTAGCCCAAACCACTCGGCGGTTCGAAGAATGGTCCCCAGGTTCCCAGGGTCCTTAATCTCATCCACGCATAACAATGCTTTGTTCTGCTCCAGCGGCTTCTCTTCTGGAATCGCAGCAACACACAAAACCTCATTAGGAGTTTTAAGAAAGCTGATCTTCTTCAGTTCACTCCCTTCCACTTCATGCGTTCGGGTGGAACGAGAGCTTATTATGTGCATGTTCTTCGAGAACCAACTTGATTCTGCAAATACCTCTTTTACTTCGATGGTTGAATTCAGCAGTTCTTCGCATACCTTGGGCCCTTCAGCAACAAATAGCTTTTCGCGTTGCCGTGTTTTCTTATGGCCTAAGGCCCGAATTTTAGATATGCTGTTTTTGGATAACATTCCGTTCTTCAAAGAAAATCAATGCCTGTGAAAGTTCTCCAAAAGGATGAAATAGTTTTGCGCTTATGATGAAGTGGCTATTTCACGCCTTCTTCGCACTCGCCATGGTAAGACTAATCAGCTCTTGTACCGTGCACCGATTTGTTTCAGAAGGTGAAGTCACGTTGAAAAGAATTCGTTTTGATCTAATTGGCGACAAGGAGCTGCAAGAATCGATCGAAAGGGAAAGCTTGGAGGCCATTGTAAAGCAGAAACCAGACGTAAAAAAGTTTCTCGGACTTGTATACCTACACCCATGGATGTACCGACGTAGAGAAATTCGCGCCGAAAAAGGTAAGGGTGGTGACAGGTGGCTTAATCTTGGTGAACCCTTGGTCCTTTTGTATTCAAGTCTGAGCGACAAATCGAGCAGACAACTGCAACTTTTCTTGAAGAAGAATGACTTTTTCTTCAACTCGGTAAAGGCTTCCCACAAAATATACGGCATGGGAAAGAAGAAGGCAATTACCACCTAAAGCTGTACGATTGACCCTGCATATAAGGTGAGAAAAATCGCCTTCACCCAAACCGATTCAAGCTTGAAGGTGAACACTGGTTTTTTCAGCCTAAAACACAAACAGACCTACTTCTAGAATCACAGGGCATCGACCCTGGAAATCCCTTCCTCCGAAATTTCCATTTGAACCTTGGAATTGGTTATCCATTTTAAGCCAAATTCAACGCTTGAGTTTGTAGATTTGCCTCCATGTCAGAATTCATTTCCAAAGAGCTTCTAGAATACATCGAAGGCATTGGCGTTGCTCACGAAATGGCAATTTATGTCAAGCTCGTGGTCTTGCTGGTCGCACTTTTTCTCTTGGGCTTCGTCCTCAATTTTATTGGTAAGTCAATTATAGTTCGGGTGATCAACAAAATTGCCCTACTAACTAAATCCGATTGGGACAACATCCTAGTCGAGAAGCAAGCCTTCAACCGCCTGGCCAACATACTTCCCGCACTGGCTTTCGTTTTCTTTTCTGACTTGATTTTTGCTGACTTTCAAAACGTCATACCGATTGTAAAGTCAGGTATTGACATTTTCATCATAGTGGTCATTGTTTCCGTGATCAACTCCTTCCTGAATGCGGTTAAAGATATTCTGGAATCCTCTCAAGCTTTAAGAGACAAACCCATCAATTCCTACATCCAGCTTGGTAAAATCGTCGTTGGAATCATAGCAGGAATTCTCGTCTTGAGCTCATTGATTGGGAAAAGTCCACTCACCGTTTTGACGGCGATGGGTGCGCTTACCGCTGTAATCATACTAGTTTTCAAAGACACCATTTTAGGTTTTGTTGCGAGCATTCAGCTCTCCGCCAACGATATGATTCGAGTTGGAGACTGGGTCACTGTAAGCTCCTATGGCGCAGATGGAGACATTATTGAAATTAGCCTGAATACGGTTAAGGTCAAAAACTTCGACAACACCATCTCTACCGTTCCAACATATGCCTTCATTTCGAATTCTGTTCAAAACTGGAGAGGAATGTCGGAGTCAGGAGGGCGGCGCATTAAACGTGCTCTGAACATCAAGATGAGTAGCGTGAAATTTGTAGACAAAGAACTCACCGATTACCTCTTGAAAGTTGGATTCATAAAGGACTTCATTCTAAAACGGCAAGAAGAGATTACAGCCTTCAATGAGCAAAGCGGACTAGATTTGGGGGTTCCGGTTAACGGCCGACGCATGACAAACATTGGACTCTTCCGTCACTATATGGAAGCCTACCTAAGAGCGCACCCAAAAATTAATTCTGAGCTGACCTGTATGGTTCGTCAACTTGCTCCAGGCCCAGAAGGTTTACCGCTGGAGGTCTATGCCTTCAGTGCTGATAAAACTTGGGTCAACTATGAGGGCATTATGGCTGACATATTTGACCATCTGGTGGCAACAGCGAAACACTTCGATTTGGAGGTTTTTGAGATTCCAAGCGGAGCAGACTTCAGGAGCTACAATCAAAATACTTCAGCTGGTGGCAAGCAATAATTTTAACTTTGAAGCTGAATGAAATTCCTGCACCCTGAATTTCTCTTCGCCTTCCTTGCCTTAAGCATCCCCATTCTTATCCATCTTTTCCAATTCCGCCGAGCGAAGCGTGTTGCATTTAGCAATGTGCGTTTCCTGAAGGAAATCAAAGAGGAAAAACACTCCACAAGCCGTCTTCGTGAGCTGCTTATTCTATTGGCTCGACTGCTCACTATAAGTTTCCTGGTCTTAGCCTTTGCTCAACCCTACATTCCAAGCTCTGAGAATGCTCAGGTTCATGAGCAAATTGGGATTTATGTAGACAATTCGTTTTCCATGGACCAACTGAGTTCACAAGGTCGAGGCTTGGATGACGCAAAGCGAATCGCTCATGAATTGATCAAATCACACTCAAGCAGCGCTGAGTTTCTGATCCTGAGCAACGATTTCCGAAGCAAAGGATTCCGTTTTCAGAATCGAGATCGTAGCATGGAGAGTGTTGCAGCTATTGAAAGCAGTCCACTTAGTCCTCAACTAGAAGAGCTTCTGGCTCGATTCGACGCCAAAGAATCAAATCCTAGCTTGATCTATTTGATCTCAGATTTCCTGATAGACACCTTGAACTTTAAAAACTTTGCCGATAAAGAGTTTCGTTTGCTTCCTGTTCAAATTCAAGAAAAATCGAATCTGTCCATCGATTCTTGTTGGTTTGAAATACCCATTCGAAAACAAGATGCAACTGAAGTAATTCACTTCGAGCTCAGCAATCATGGAGATGAAGATATCAGGGATGTACAAGTGAACCTCTTCGTTAATGGAAGTCAGCGTTCACAGGAAGTACTTGAACTACCTGCGGGTAGTTCGGTTCGGTCAACATTAAACTTCAAAGTGGCAGACAAAGGCCATATTCAAGCCGAATTAAGGATTGATGATTTCCCTGTAACTTTCGATAACAGCTTCTTCTTTAGCTACGACGTAAAGCCCAGATATAAAGTTCTCGGGATTTCAAACAACGAGCAGCTCGACAAAACACTTGTGAAGCTCTTGGAATCGGACTCAAGTTTTGACT
>CAXAIH010000163.1:0-4863 GCA_963968755.1 uncultured Flavobacteriales bacterium | reverse complement strand
TGTTACTCCTGTGTATACAGACACATTGTTTTGAATTTTAACATTTTCACCTAAAACCACCTTTGGGAAGATGACACAATTCTGCCCAATGTTACAGCCACGCTCAATCTTACAATCAGGCATAATGTGCGTGAAATGCCAGATTTTTACGTCTTCAGCAATTTCAGCACCGTCGTCAATTACCACGGTTTCGTGTGCGAAGTACTTACTCACGATTTATATTTTTCAAAATCGTTGTGTTCCTTTTTGTAAAGCTCCTCTTCACTTAAGGACTGGAAATAGGCATAGGTTCTTTTCAAGCCTTCAGCTCGGTCAATTTCTGGTGACCAACCCAAAATTTGTTTCGCCAAAGTGATGTCGGGTTGGCGTTGAAGCGGGTCATCTGTTGGAAGCTCCTTAAAGATGATTTTTTGTGAAGCTCCAGTTAATTTGAGAATTTCTTCTGCGAAATCCAGAATGCTGATCTCATGGGGGTTGCCGATGTTAACTGGAGCTGCGCAATCGGACATTAGCAAACGGTAAATGCCCTCAATCAGATCATCCATGTAACAGAAGGATCGTGTTTGACTGCCGTCGCCGAAAACCGTCAAATCCTCTCCACGCAAGGCTTGACCGATAAAAGCAGGAAGAACTCTTCCATCATTGAGTCGCATTCGTGGGCCGTATGTATTGAAAATTCGAGCAATACGTGTCTCTAGGCCATGATAGGTGTGATACGCCATGGTCATCGCTTCTTGAAAACGTTTTGCTTCATCATAAACGCCTCGAGGACCAACAGGATTTACATTACCTCGGTAATCTTCCGTTTGAGGATGAACCGTTGGGTCTCCATAGACTTCAGATGTGCTGGCAACCAGTATTCTTGAAGATTTGGCCCGTGCAAGACCAAGCAAATTGTGTGTTCCAAGGGAGCCGACCTTCAAAGTTTGAATCGGAATTTTCAGATAGTCGATTGGGCTTGCTGGAGAGGCAAAGTGAAGAATGTAATCAAGCTTTCCTGGGACATAAACGAATTTGGATACATCGTGATGATAGAACTCAAATCGTTCTTCCGAAAAGAGATGCTCAATGTTTCGAATATCGCCAGTGATCAGATTGTCCATGGCGATTACATGAAAACCTTCTCCGTGAAATCGATCACATAGGTGAGAACCTAAAAAGCCTGCCGCTCCTGTAATTAAGATTCGTTTCATGAATTATCTTCCGATACTAAAGTATTTAAAACCACGCTCTTCCATGTGATCATTGTCGTATAGATTTCGTCCATCAAATACGATTTTGTTCTTCAAGCGAGATGTTAATTCAGGGAAGTCTGGCGTTCTGAAAACAGCCCACTCCGTGCAAATGATCAAAGCATCTGCACCGTCTAAAGCGGAATACTGGTCATCGAAGTAACTAATATCGTCGCCAATAGCATTGCGAACGTTGTCCATGGCTTCGGGATCAAAAGCTTGCACTTTGGCACCTGCTTCAACCAATTGCTCAATCACATAAAGTGCTGGAGCTTCGCGAATATCGTCGGTGTCGGGTTTGAAGGCCAAACCCCAAAGGGCGAAAGTTTTTCCCGCCATACTGCCGAATTCTTTCTTGATTTTAGGAACGAGAATGGTGCGTTGGTGGTCGTTCACCTCCATAACAGAATCCAAAATGCGGATAGGAGATTCATGCTCGTGTGCCGTGCGCACCAAAGCTTGAACATCTTTCGGGAAACAACTTCCCCCGTAGCCAATTCCAGGGAAGAGGAATCGTTTTCCAATACGCTCGTCAGACCCAATTCCGATACGAACTTTGTCTACGTCTGCGCCAAGCTTCTCGCATAGATTGGCGATTTCATTCATGAAGCTAATCTTGGTAGCTAGGAATGAATTAGCAGCGTACTTGGTTAGCTCAGCTGATCGCTCATCCATGTAGATGATTGGATTTCCTTGACGTACATACGGGTGGTATAGCTCATCCAGGATTTCGCGTGCTCTCTCCGATTCGGTTCCAACCACAACCCGATCTGGCTTCATGAAATCCTCCACGGCAAAGCCTTCTCGCAAGAATTCAGGATTGGATACAACGTCAAATTCAGCTTGTGCATTGACCTTAATTCTAGCATGTACCTTATCGGCAGTCCCAACAGGAACAGTACTTTTATCGATGATTACTTTGTAATCAGATATTAAGGATCCGAGGTCATCAGCAACTCCTAGAACGTAGCTTAAGTCGGCACTTCCGTCTTCTCCTGGAGGCGTGGGAAGGGCCAAGAAAATGATATCACTTTCCTTCACAGCACCTTCTAATTCAGTCGTGAATTTTAAACGTCCTTGCCGGATGTTTCTTTCAAACAAAACCTCTAGTCCTGGCTCGTAGATGGGTACTTCACCATCTTTCATTTTTTGAACTTTCTCATCGTCGATGTCTACACAGATGACATGATTGCCCGTTTCGGCAAGGCATGTTCCTGTAACTAGTCCGACGTATCCTGTTCCTATAACTGCAATGTTCATGATGCTACAAAATCTTTAATGCTGTTCGTGATGTAGTTCAAAGTTTCTTGGTCCAATTCCGTGTGCATGGGAAGTGAAAGTACTTCCTCGGTCAATTGCATGGTGTTCGGAAGCTCACCAACTTGCTCGAATTTTCCTTCAAAGCCTTTCTGCTTATGCACTGGAACAGGATAGTAAATGTTGGTAGGAATTCCTTTAGACGACAAATGTTCTTGAAGTGCCGTTCTATCAATTCCTCGCAAGCGCATAGTGAACTGATGATATCCATGGCTCGAGAAATCCGCTTCATGAGGTGGGAGAATTCCGTCTATAGTCGCAAATTCAGATGAGTAATGATGAGCAGCCACTCTACGTGCGTCAGAATAGCTGTCCAGCAACCGAAGCTTGATTCGTAATATGGCAGCTTGAATACTGTCTAGTCGTGAGTTGCAACCAATCAGATCGTGGTAATAGCGTTTGGACTGCCCGTGATTGGCAATCATTCGAAGTTTGGAGGCGAGTTCATCATCATTCGTGAACATAGCGCCACCATCTCCAAAGCACCCGAGGTTTTTGGAGGGGAAAAAGGAGGTAGTACCAACAGCTCCCATTGTTCCCGCTTTTTGTGTCCTACCATCTGAAAAGCTGTAATCGCTACCAATGGCTTGGGCGGTGTCTTCTACAATTGGGATGTTGAATTCTTTAGAAATGGCCAAGATTTCTTCCATCTGCGCTACCTGCCCGTATAGATGCACAGGTACGATGGCCTTGGTTTTATATGTGATTGCCTTGCGAATTTCGCTTGGATCAATGTTGTAGGTATCTATGTTGACGTCGACAAAAACTGCTTTTAAGCCGAGAAGAGCAATAACTTCTGCGGTTGCGATGTAAGTGAAGCTCGGAGTAATTACTTCATCCCCGGGTTTTAATCCAAGAGCCATTAAGGCAATTTGAAGGGCATCTGTTCCGTTTGCGCAGGGAATTACATGCTTTACATTCAAATAATTCTGAAAGTCTTCGGCAAAAGCCTTTACTTCGGGACCATTGACGTATGAACCGGACTTGATTACATCGAGCACGGCTTGGTCGATTTCCTGTTCAATTTTCTTGTATTGACCCATAAGGTCAACGAGGGGGAGATTAGTCATAGGATGTGCTTCCAAAAAACGTGCGAATATAGTTATTTTTGACCTCGTTTATTTTGATTAAAACCTCTCAAATCACCCAAAAAATAAGGCTTTCGACGAATAGCAGTCTTCTTAGTCTAATGCTCTTGTTGTGCTCGTATCAAACTGCTTTTTCTCAAAAAAGTATTCGTGATTCAAGCATTGCGCTCACCATGATTTCACCGCAGTTTAAAGCTCAGCTTCCCGGAGCGGAATTAGCAGATCGTTTTGGATGGAGTTCTTCCATCGGTGCGCAATGGACGTACAAGACAAAATCGAATTTTTTAATTGGTGCAGAAGCCAACTTTATTTTCGGGAATAAGGTGAAAAAAGATAGTATGCTCAACTACCTCTTGAACTCTAATGGGAACATTGTTGATGTGAACGGATTTGCAGGGGATGTGGTCATGGATCAGCGGGCTTTTGACGTACAACTGAGCCTGTCTAAATATGTGCTTGAAGTGGGCCCAAATCCAAATTGTGGGTTTTATGCTGGTCTTGGTCTTGGGTATTTTCAGCACAAGATTCGAATTCGCGATTTAGCCGACAAGGTTCCTTTGTTGCAAGGTGATTATGTGAAGGGTTATGACCGCCTTACCGGTGGTTTGGCAATTTCGGAACGCTTTGGCTACCGATATTTTTCGAACAATAAGCGGGTTAATTTTTATCTTGAGTTAGAAGCCATGCAAGGCCTTACGAGAGGTCTTCGTTCATATCAGTTTGATTTGCGCTCTTCCTATACTTCAGCTCATTTTGACGCCCTTTACAGCTTGAAAATTGGTTGGACCTTCGCCTTATATAAGCGACCGGGCAATAACTTCTACTTCGATTGATGTTTCGAATTCTTTACGATCTCTTTATAGTGCTCTATGAAATAGCCATTAAGCTTTCTCCTTCTGAGAAGGCCAAAATGTGGAGATCTGGCAGGCAAGATCTTTTTCAGTCTCTTGAGAAGCAAGATCTTAAAGGTTGTGTTTGGTTTCATTGTGCCTCCGTTGGGGAATTTGAGCAAGCTCGCCCCTTGATAGAGGCGGTTAAAAGAAAGGGCGAGGATAAGATTCTTCTAACATTTTTTTCACCTTCGGGCTACGAGACACAAAAACAGTACCAATCCGCAGATTACGTCTGTTATTTGCCCATCGATAAGCCGAGTCAAGTTTCTCAGATGTATGCTGTGGTGAAGCCGGCGAAATTGATTTTTGTTAAGTACGAACTCTGGTATCACC
>CAXAIH010000162.1:0-4894 GCA_963968755.1 uncultured Flavobacteriales bacterium | reverse complement strand
CGTTGATTCCTCGCGAATAAAAGAAGGGCTCAGCTTGAAACTCACCGAGCCACCATTGATATCCATAACGTTCATTCGGACTTCTATCTAGTTCTTTTAAGAGAGCAGGCCTAAGAGCTTCTTTCACAAAGTTTTCGTCGATGAGTTGCACCCCATTCCATTTACCACCTTGCATCATTACAGAAACCAAGCGGGCAAGGTCACGAGCATTGCTGTTAAAACAGCAACTCGCCTTTGCCATTCCTCCAATGCGGTCGTATGTCCAAAAAGCATCGCGTGAAGGGCCAATTTTTGACCATATTTTTTCTTCGAAGTATTGATTGAGTGTTTTCCCCGTAGCAGCTTCAAGAACCATTGCCAGCAACTGTGAGTCGCCCCCTTTGTATTCAAAATAGACGCCAGACTCTTCTTCAACTTCGTAGGATTGAACTAGGGAGCGTAAGTCCTCGCCGTAATTGAGCTTGGCTACAAAACCGAAAGGGTTTATGTATTCTTCGTTATAGCCCATTCCAGAGCTCATCGTGATGAGGTTTCTAAGACTCAGCTTCGCATTAGGCCCGCTCTTGAATTTGTCTAAGTAATCCCCAACGAGATCGTCGAGGCTTCCTATTTTGCCTTCCATAATAGCCGCTCCTATCGCCATGGAGGTGTAGCTTTTGGTCATGCTAAATGTGTTCGACCAACTCGTGTCGCTAAATTGTCCCCAATAACTTTCATGTAGAATTGAATCAGCATGAATAACTATGAAGGCGCCGCTTTTGTATTCTTCGTGATAGGCGGACTCGTCTGCCTTGAGCTTTAACTTGTTGTAGCTTGACGAACGTGCCCAAGCTTGTGGGGAGCTCGTTTTTACCAGGCTTCCCGGAAAGTCTTTGTATTCGAATAGCGAGGGCCCAAGCCGACCTTTTCCAAGTGTTAATCGAAGCGTTTTGTACAGGTGGTTGTTTCCAGTTAGGTGAACGAAAAGGGGAAACAGGAGCACAGTAAAAAGAAGAAGAATCCATTTTTTCATATTTGGCAACCCATTGAACGTACCGAAATTAGTTTTATTCCCACATTCATTTGTTTCTTGAAGTTGAACTAAGTGACTCTCGTCATGAAACGGGTTCTTTTAAATAACTTCTTTCGCACTTCGAAATGCTATCGATAGAAAACAACCAAAATGACACGTTTAGAATTTTGTTCGAAACTGCAGGGGAAGGACACGTTGTGGCCAATAAGGATGGCAGGATTGACATCGTAAACTCGCGGGTTGAAGAACTATTTGGTTACAAGCGGCAAGAGCTGATTGGTCAAAAGGTGGAAATGTTGATTCCTCGTAAAACGAGTTTATGGGATCGGCTATTCAAAATCAGTGTGACAAAGAAGGTGGCTCTGCACGCAGACACCCCTTTGCTTATTCTGCAAGACTAAACAACACCGCCTTCAATTTCTTCAACTACGCTCGGGTCCAATAGGGTAGATGTATCCCCTAAATTACTTGGGTCTCCTTCTGCGATTTTTCGCAAAATTCTGCGCATTATTTTCCCACTTCGTGTTTTAGGTAGCCCACTTACAAATTGGATTTTATCAGGTTTCGCAATTGGCCCAATGCGTTGTGACACCATATTGATGAGTTCAGCTCTCAAGGAGTCCAATCCATGTTCAGTAGGTTGTGCATCGCTGTAGAGCATCACAAAAGCATAAACTCCTTGACCTTTTATGTCGTGCGGGTAGCCAACAACGGCTGTTTCGCATACTCTTTGATGTTGGTCTAAAGCATCCTCAATTTCTGCCGTTCCTAAATTGTGGCCCGAAACTATGAGAACATCATCTACCCGTCCGGTAATTCTATAGTTTCCATCTGCATCGCGTTTGCAACCATCACCTGTGAAGTATTTGCCAGGAAAGGCAGTATAGTAGGTGTCTTTAAAACGTTGGTGATCTCCGTAAATGGTTCGGGCCATAGAAGGCCATGGGTGCTTTATACAAAGTCTTCCTTCTGCCTCCCCTTGCAATTCATTTCCTGCTTCATCGAGAACTACAGGTTGAATTCCGGGAAGAGGTTTTGTGGCATAGGTAGGTTGCAATTCTGTACAATGAGGAATAGGAGAAATGAGAATTCCCCCTGTTTCTGTTTGCCACCAGGTATCTACAATGGGGCACTTTTTCTTGCCAACTTTTTCGTTGTACCAATGCCACGCTTCTTCATTGATGGGTTCGCCAACAGTCCCAAGAATTTTAAGGGAACTGAGGTCATGTTTTTCTACGTAATGATCTCCGCAACTTTCCAAAGCTCGGATGGCTGTTGGGGCAGTATAAAACTGATTGACCTTATGCTTATCGACAACTTCCCAGAAACGGTCAGAATCGGGCCAAGTTGGCACCCCTTCAAACATCATGGTGGTGGCGCCACTCAAGAGCGGTCCGTAAACGATATAGGAATGCCCTGTTATCCAACCGATGTCTGCGGTGCACCAATAGACGTCCTCCTCCTCCACTTGAAATACATTTTGGAAGGTGTAGGCGGTGTACACCATATACCCTGCTGTACTGTGAACGATTCCTTTTGGTTTTCCCGTTGAACCAGAGGTGTACAAGATAAAGAGTGGATCTTCGCTGTCCATTTCTTCTGCTGTGCACACAAGCGCTTGGCCGACCAAAACATCGTGTAGCCAAAAGTCTCGACCAGGCATCATGGAAGCGCCCTCGGATGTTCTCTCTAAAACGAGGACATTCTCAACAGAACCACAACTCTTAAGGGCGTCATCAACAATACTCTTGAGGTCAATGGTTTTAGAGCCACGGTAACTTCCGTCGGCCGTGATCACCATTTTACACTGTGCATCTTCAATTCGATCGGCCAATGATTTGGCGGAGAAGCCTGCAAAAACAACTGAATGAGGGGCCCCAATACGTGCACAAGCCAATACGGCAATTGCCAGTTCTGGAACCATGGGCATGTAGAGGCAGACATTGTCGCCTTTCTTAACGCCCTTGGATTTAAGGGCGTTGGCCATCCTACAAACCTCACCGAGTAGTTGATGATAGCTGAAGCTTCGCGTTTCTTCATCCGGATTGTTAGGTTCCCAAATCAAGGCAGTTTTGTTGCCGCGTTCAGCTACATGCCTGTCGAGGCAATTTTCACTGATGTTCAGCTTGCCATTCAGAAACCAATTGATTTCGGGGGTATTTAAGTCGTACTTGAGGACTTCATCCCATGGTTTTTTCCAGCTGAAGGAAGCGGCAATGTCTCCCCAAAAACGTTCCGGTGATTCAATGCTTTCGCGATAGGTTTTTTGGTATTCTTCTTCGCTTCTAATTCGAAAGTCCATAGCTTCTTCTTCTTCAGAACAAGTATAACAAAAACGCAAAGGATATTCTAGAACAGAGAGAGGCTCACACCAACGGAAAGCGGGTATAGTTCAGTGCCTTGACCTTCATGGAAAAGCGGTGTGAACTGATAGGCGCCATAGATTGAAAACTTGCCATAGCCAGCTCTAAATGTGGCAGTTCCTCTAACTCTTGCAGCATTGGGAAAGCGAGTAGAGGTATAGCGGTAACCTTGGGCATCAACGAAAAGCTGACGTGTATTGATTTTGAATCCAACCTTAGCTCCAATGGAAATTTTCCAGGGGTGCCCTTTTTCGTTAGGCTTTGAGCGATACCGGAGTTCAGCGGGTATTTCTAAATAATTCAAGTTGAAGGCGGAACGTTTATAGGTCGTATCGAAAGGGAGGACATTAAAGGCATGAAAGTTCGTTTCATTTGAATCTACCCACACCACTTCAGCATTGCTGTAAATACGCATGTGGCTTAAACCTAATCCAATTCCGATACTCATTGGACTTCTTGGGAGAAAGTGATCATACATGAGGGCCACGTCGTAGCCATGCGAGAAGAACTTTTGCTCGAAAAGCCCCTTGGAACCCAAAAGAAAACTTGAGTTTAAGTTGATCATCAACATGTCCAGGCGTTCCCGATCTTTTTCTTGAGAAAAGGCCTCTTGAGAAGGAAGTATGGAGAAGCAGAATGCCAGTAGGGATAGCAATACAACATTAAGCTGATAATTTCGTACAAAAAGTTTTGCCATGAGCGAGCGCAAAAATAGCCGAATTTTAATGCCTTGGAAGGAAACCAGATTAAGTTCAGCTCGTCTTTAACGTTGAAACTGCCGCATATTATGAAACCGACCCAAATAATTTCGATGAGTCTCCTCGCCATGCTGATGCTGATTGGCGATTTGGCGGCACAAAAAGACTCTCTTTTCGATTACAGATATTACGACTCCCTTACTGTTATGGACGCTCAAGGCGATAGCCTGAAGCAAGCCTGGGCGGGAGGAATCAATCTTGGCCAATTCGGTCGGATAGACGTGGATAGGGATGGGCGAAAGGATCTCGTCGAGTTCGATCGCGACGGAGGGAATTTTAAGGTTTTCATCAATCAGGCCTTGGGTCGATACGTAGATTATAAGCACGCACCCGAGTACTCCTCTCGTTTTCCCGAAGACATTGAATGGTTTGCATATTTCAAGGATTACAACAACGACGGTAAGGAAGACATCTGGGCGCAACATCCATACGGATTGAAGATTTATAAGAATGTAAGCGACTCTGTTTTGCGCTTTCAACCACTCTGTAATTTCAGAGATTTCGTAGGAAATCCTGTATGTTATGTGACCGCTCAATTTCAAGGGATTGGCGGAAGTGTCAATTATTTTAATGTTGAAGTTCCTGCAGCGGATAAGCCCGCCATCGAGGACATCAACTTCGATGGAAAGCTTGACTTGCTCACCTTTGGAGATGAGTTTTCCTTGGCAGCGAATACAATCAATTACTACAAAAACATTTCAACGGACCCAGATAGTTTGGTCTTGAAGAACATCACTGCCTGTTGGGGACTGTTCTTTGAA
>CAXAIH010000161.1:0-4960 GCA_963968755.1 uncultured Flavobacteriales bacterium | reverse complement strand
CCTTCAAGTTGAAGGTTTTCAAATCCAAAAAGGCATATTTCAAACCTTCTACCTCTTTCAAGGCTTTATCAAGCCGCTCTTTGCAATGATCGCAAACCGCTGATGTTTTGATTTCGGTTTTTTGAATATCCTTATCTCCTTCACCCATTCCAAGCCAGAAGAATAATAGTATACTGATTATTTTCATCTAAAATTTAATATCAAGACCCAAATATAAAACACGCCCGTTTACTGGCGCCCAAACCATGGACGCATCAAACTCGGGACTAAAAGCTTGATCAGCCGAAACGATGGCGTTTTTTTGTTTATAGTTCAATAAATTCTCTGCCCCTACATAAACGTCGATGTTCTTTCCGTTACGTCTAAGCTGGCTGCTTAGCAAAACATAATCCAAAGAATGATCCGACCGCTGGTTTTCTGCCAGGTTACTTGCAGTAGAAGGCAATCGGGATACACCAATGTAATTGAGTGTGGCGTCCCACATCCATTTGTCCTTAACGAGTTCGTATTCAAAATTCGCAAGACCTCTAAATTTAGGAATAAGCGGACGAGCCTTCATCTGACCTCGGTAATTCGTTCTGACCTCGTAATACTTTGCAGCCAATTTTGCTCTAAACCGCTTTATTGGTTCAACCAGCCATTCAAGTTGCACTGCTTCACTGAATGACCTTCCCTGAAGGTTGTAGAAATACAACTCACCAGGAGTCTCAAGGTCTACAACAAGCTGGTTTTCAAATTCCGTGTGGAAGAAATCCAAACTAAGCGTGCTTTCACGACTAAACAATTTGAGTTTTCTGCTGATTACGATTCCAGAATTCCATCCACTCTCTGCTTCAATGTTTGCCGTTCGAAATACGCGCCTAGAACTTACTAGGAAACCTGAATTATCCATGAAAGCATTGGGAGCTCTGAACCCTCTTCCTGCAGAAATTCGAAAAGTAGTTTTGTCGTTTGGGGCATACTTAATATGCGTTCTTGGGCTCGGTTGAACTCCAAAGAGGTTGTGCACATCAACGCGTAATCCGCTCACCCAAGTGAGTTTTTCAGAAGGTTTGTAGCTGTACTCAAAGAAGACCCCCGGAACGTACTCTGTTCGTTCAAAAGTTTGATTGATAAAAGTCTCATCAAACTGATTCCAAACCATGCTGGCGCCGAGCCGATAGGTGTGAATGGTAGTGCGAAATATGCCTTGATAGATTCCTTTAAAGTAGGCATAATCTTCCGTGCCTTGATATGAGTTGAGGTTATAAAAAGATTCCTGATTCAATCGACGGTACTTTGCCAATAAGGCCACGCTACGATAGGGTTCATTGGGAAATAAGTAACCACCTTTTGCAAATACATCCAGCATTTGAACATCTGAACCAAAGCCGTAATTTGAACGCGGTGCATCCAAGCGTCGAAAATCTAATTGTCCTCCTGTTTGTGTTTCCGACAAACCTGCTAGACCAAACTGCAGCATTAAACGCTCACCAAAATACTTCCAACGATTAAATACATGGACATCTCTTCTTAAAGGCATGTCTAAAAAACCATCGGAGTTGAAATCGTTCTTCTGTTCAACTGCATCTGCATGAACCAGAAGCATGGTGCTCCATTTATCGCTGAGTTTCGATTTCAATCTCAAGTTCGCCTCAAGTCGACCCATTGCCGAACCGTAGAGATTCAAATGCATGTTTTCTTCTGGCCCATCTGGCTTGAAGGTCTCGATGTTGATTTGCCCGGTAATACTCTCATATCCCATGGTAACAGAACCAGATCCTTTCGAAACCTGAATCCCCTCTACCCAAGTACCCGGTATGAACGACAAGCCCGTATTCCCAGAAAGCCCTCGAATCCACGGAATCCCTTCAAATTGCATTTGCGTGTAGATACCATCTAGGCCTAGCATTTGAATTCTCTTTGCTCCACTCACGGCATCGGCAGCTTGAACATCGATAGAGGCGTTGGTTTCGAAGCTTTCCGAAAGGTTGCAACAGGCCGCTTTCTGAAATTCTTTTTTCGACATATTCTCTTGATGGAAGTCGCTGGAAAAAGAAAGTCTCGAAGCCTCTAGACGTTCTCGTATCTCCACGGTAGATAAGGTTTTCCCAAGATCCATTTTCACTAGAAGAACTTCTCCTTTGGCCTGCTTAAAAACTCTGGAGAAAGACTCGTATCCCACAAACGAAACAACAAGCGTAGCTGGGAAATCTTCAGGGAAGTCTAAATGAAATCGACCTTCGAGTTCGGTAGTTGTACCTAAGGAAGTTCCCAACCAGGAAACATTTGCTCCGATGAGAGGAACATCTCTAGTTCCATCGAAGCCCATGACAGTTCCTGTGAGGTGTGCGTGCTTTTCCTCTTCTTGGGCGAAGCCCGAAAGCAGGAAAAAAAAGAAGAATAAGGAAAGATTGAATTTCATGATTTAGATACCGAAGATTAATAACAAGGAGAGTTGTTCTTAGTCTGGATCAAATCAAATAAACACCTAGGTCTTTGTGCGTGGGAAGAAGGATTGAGGGAGCATTGCCCCAAAGATGTTCGTACTTCTTTAATGAAGGAAGCTTTTTGGTAAGATGGAAACTCGGGCAAGTTGAGGCCTGTAGCTTTTGATTTACCGGCTTCTTTGAAGTGCTGAGATCGTAGCCAAATTCAATAGATGTCTGATTGCAACAGGAGGCTTCCAAAGTAGTTTGTGCGGATGCGTTCAGGTTGCCATCGCAACTGTCAGAATCGAGGCCAAAGTTGTAATGAGCAAAACCGCTTAGCTCGCAATAAAAAGTGGAGAACTTCCACGCACTGCTCGACAGCACGATGAGCGCGGACAGAAAATAAAGCGAGAAAGTCTGAAGCACTTTTTTCATTTGCTTTGTAAAGGTACACTGACTTTCTTAAATCAGTCTAAAACTTTATCAATGGCAACGCTTAAAGAATCATACTCCATCTACGCAGAGAGCACTCCCAATCCTGCAACTATGAAATTCGTAGCAAATAAATTGCTCATTGATCCAGGGTCACGAGTAGAACTGAACGCTCAAGATGACTTGTCTAAGTATCCCATCGCTGCACGTTTATTCACTTTTCCCTTCATAACGAAAGTCTTTCTCAGCGACAATTTCATTGCCTTGAATAAAACTGAGCAGGTAGAGTGGAGCGACGTTCACCTTGAGTTAAGGGAATACATTGCCAACTATTTAACTTCCGGTCACCCGGTAGAGGATAAAACGGTAGAAGTTCCGCAAAAAGTGGTTGAGGCCAAAGAGCTTGTTAAACCTGAAGGACCTGCAGAAGAACGCATCGTAAGTATTCTAAATGATTATGTGCGGCCAGCTGTGGCGGGAGATGGTGGAGCCATCGATTTTAAGAGCTTCGAGGAAGGAAAACTCACCCTTACTTTAAAGGGCGCTTGTTCTGGTTGCCCAAGTTCAACGTTAACACTTAAAAGTGGAATCGAAAACATCTTCAAACAAATGATGCCCGAGATAAAAGAAATCGTGGCGGAAGAAGAATAAAGTAGCCTTTACAATTGGCGCTTGTTTCGGAAAAGAAAGAATCTATATTTGTAGCAAAGCAGTGTAGATGAACATACTCAAGGATCTTAAATACACCAAGGAACACGAATGGATTCGTATCGAAGGAGATGTAGCCACAATAGGCATTACAGACTTCGCTCAAGGCGAGTTAGGTGATATTGTCTACGTGGAGATTGAAACTGAAGGTGAGAGCTTAGAAACAGAAGAAGTGTTCGGAACCATTGAAGCCGTTAAGACTGTTTCTGATTTGTTTATGCCTGTTTCTGGTGAAATCACTGAATTCAATTCGAAATTAACTGACGAGCCAGAGATTGTAAATTCCGACCCTTACGGAGAAGGATGGATGATCAAAGTGAAGATGGATAACCCAAGTGCAGCTAGTCTTTTGTCCGCTGATGCATACGGCGAGATTATTGCATAGAGAGTTGTTCAAGAATCAATCACAATGGAAGTCAAAAAAAATCCAGAAGTAGATCCAGATAATAAAAAGGGGTTCCTTTTTACGATTGGGGTGCTAAGTGCTTTGGGCCTTGTACTCGTTGCATTTGAATTCTCGCAATTTGAGAGTGGCCCTTCTGACCTTGGGAAACTAAGCGTTGAGTTGGAAGAAGAGGAAATGATTCCGATCACACAACAAGAACCACCTCCCCCACCGCCTCCGCCACCACCACAGACAACTATTATTGAGATAGTTGAAGATGATGAAGAGATCGAGGAGGAATTGGAAATCGAGGATACCGACATAGACGAGGACACCGAGATTGAGCCAATGATCATGGAAGAAGAAGAAAGCGAGGAGCCTGAAATCTTCACCATTGTAGAAGACATGCCTTCATTCCCAGGTGGAGAAGGCGAGCTGTTTCGTTATCTCGGAGAGAACATCAAGTACCCACCAATGGCCAAAGACGCCGGGATTACTGGAACGGTGTTCGTCACCTTTGTTGTAAAGGAAGACGGGAAAGTTTCAGGAAGCCGAGTGTTGAGAGGAATTGGCGGTGGATGCGATGAGGAAGCAATTCGCGTTGTTCAATCGATGCCTGCTTGGAAACCTGGAAAACAAAGAGGAAAAGCGGTGCGAGTTCAATACAACCTCCCGATTCGTTTCGTACTCAGATAGCATTCAGACACAATATTTAAACTGATGGCGTTCTTTTTAGAGCGCCATTTTTTTCGCGTCCTCCACTACTTCAAAAACACGTTCAAGAATTTCGTCCCTCCCTCGCTTCTTTTCTGCACTTGTTACGAAGGTCTCTGGAAGAGGTTCCCACAGTTCTCCGAGGGAGGCGGTAAGATTAGCAACTTGTGCTTTCAAGGCGGTTTTCGAAAGCTTATCGGCCTTTGTGAAAAGGATGAAAAAGGGCAACCCCTTTTGACCAATCCATGTCAACCATTCTCGATCAATGGCTTGCATAGAATGCCGCACATCGATCAAGAAAAAATTGGAC
>CAXAIH010000160.1:0-4982 GCA_963968755.1 uncultured Flavobacteriales bacterium | reverse complement strand
AACGAATTTCTTGTCTACATCGAAGTTCGATTCTTTCTGGTGCATATAATTCCCGAACTCCTCACTAGCCTTAATCTGTTTCCAAAGTTTTCGGATGGCCTCAAACTCATCTTTCCAATAAATTTTTGCCTTTTCACGGCGACGAAGTAGCTCCTCGTTGGCATCTATAATCTTCAAATAGCGATTTTCAATGAAACGGGTATTTGGATTTAGATCCTCTTCTGTTGGAAGTCTTTTAAGCTTTCCCTGCTCCTGCTCTTTCTTTGCTACGTCCCATATCTCAAGAATCAGCTCAAAGAGGTACAAATACAGGCGCTCCATCTTGTCTATGTTGCGCAACATCTCCCGTTCCCCTTTGGTGATATCGTCATAGCTTCCAAAGAAAAATCCGTAGAGAGCCTGAAGTACCTTAACCCGTAAAAATCGCCTATTGAGCATCTACCAGCGTTGATTGATGAGCGCAACCTCTTGGATGCGTTTTTCAGCAAGCTGAACAGCTGCTGCTTGATTGGTAATACTATGCGCATCGGCATATTCGAAGATGCGCATGGTGGTATTGTAAATATCCTCTGCTTGACCAAGTGCAGCTTCAGAACTAAAGCCATGCAACTCAGAGTAGCAATTGATAAGTCCACCTGCATTGATCACAAAATCAGGAGTGTAGTGGATACCCATTTCTTTTACTCTTTGACCGTGCTTCTTCTCATCCGCAAGTTGATTGTTCGCGGCTCCAGCAATAACTCGGCAGGTCAACTTCTCTAAACTCTCGTCGTTCACGGTGGCACCAAGAGCACATGGAGCATATATATCCATGCTTTGTTCAAATACCTTATCCGCGTCTATCACATTCACTTTGTGTTTTCTGGTCACTTGTTTGATGCGATCGTCGTAAATATCGGCGATGCTGATTACAGCTCCTTCCTTTGCAAGATGATCGACCAAGTATTGACCAACATGACCTACACCTTGGACAGTCACTGCCTTTCCTTCCAAGGAAGCATCGCCCC
The DNA here is from genome assembly GCA_963968755.1 of uncultured Flavobacteriales bacterium. Taxonomy (GTDB): domain Bacteria; phylum Bacteroidota; class Bacteroidia; order Flavobacteriales_G; family Salibacteraceae; genus UBA4419. The sequence goes on along the minus strand of CAXAIH010000160.1, from coordinate 3,975 downwards.
ACGCTTTTTTAGCTGCTGCTTTCATTCCCATGTAAACACCAAAGGCTGTGACGGGACTCGGGTCACCACTTCCGCCTAAATATTTTGGTTTTCCCGTAACATGATCAGTTTCCATCGACATGTACTCAATGTCTTTTGTAGACATTCCCACATCCTCCGCAGTAATGTACTTTCCTCCTAGACTATCTACAAATCGTCCGAATCTGCGAAGCAATGCTTCGTTTTTAATCTTCCTCGCATCACCGATAATAACTGCTTTTCCACCTCCTAAATTCAATCCAGAAATGGAAGCTTTATAGGTCATCCCGCGTGACAAGCGCAGCACATCCTGCATGGCTTGAAGTTCATTTTCGTATGCCCACATTCTAGTTCCACCAAGGGCAGGTCCTAGAACGGTATTATGAACGGCGATGATCGCTTTCAGCCCAGTCTCCTTGTCTTGACAAAAAACAACTTGCTCGTGATCGCTTTTTGACATAGGGTCCAGGATAGGGTTTTGGAACATCTGATCAATCGATTGAACCTCTTGCATCTGTTGGTGGTTTAATGCTTGACTATTCGCTACTTTCGCATCCGCTCGACGCGGCACAAAAGTAGCCAAAAATCAAACCGTGAAGGTTCTCTGATAATGAAGTCCTTAGCATACTTAAACAAGTACTTATTCCAATACAAGTGGCGCTTGCTAGCTGGGGTTCTTTTTGTGGGTATCTCCAACCTCTTTGCAATCTTCCCGGTTCAGCTCATCCGAAATGCCTTCGACGTTGTAGGCGACAACATCCCTGTTCGAAGAATACTGTGTGGAACGGATTTACAAGCGCCCTTGCAAGAAGAACTTTCGTGGGTATTACTCACACTCGCAGGCTTCATTCTAAGCCTTTATTTCATGAAAGGGGTTTTCCTTTTCCTCGTGCGCTACACCATCATTGTGGTCTCTCGATTTGTTGAGTACGACCTCAAGAATGAGATCTACCAGAAATATCAGGAATTGAATCTATCCTTCTACAAGGCGAACAATACCGGTGATTTGATGAATCGTATAAGTGAGGATGTCAGTCGTGTTCGAATGTACTTGGGACCTGCAATCATGTATACCGTGAACCTGTTTGTTCTCTTCATTTTGGTGATTACCACTATGCTCAACATCAATGTTGAACTTACCCTTTACGTCCTAACTCCTCTACCAATTTTATCCTTGGGAATTTACTTTGTAAGCGCCGTGATTAATCGAACCAGCGAACGAGTTCAACGGCAACTCTCTGTGATGTCAACCTTTGTTCAAGAAACCCTTTCTGGCGTTCGTGTATTAAAGGCTTACTCAAAGTCAGATGTAAAACACGACGCTTTTAAGGAAGAGTGCGAGCTCTACAAAGAGGAATCATTAGCTCTTGTAAAAGTCAACGCGATCTTTATGCCGATGATGATTTTATTGATTGGCTTTAGCACAATCATGACCATCTTCATAGGCGGTCGATTGGCCATTCGGGGTGAAATCAGTATGGGTAACATTGCTGAATTTATTATTTACGTGAACATGCTTACTTGGCCAGTGGCCTCGCTTGGCTGGGTCACTTCTTTGGTGCAGCGCGCTGCAGCAAGTCAAGAGAGAATCAACGAATTCCTCAAGTCTCCTATCGAGATTAAAAACGAAAACAGTGAACAGTCTATCATCAAGGGGCACATTCAATTTAAGAATGTGAGCTTTCGCTATCCGAATACGAATTTTTACGCTTTAAAGAACCTCTCTTTTGAGGTTACTCCTGGAAATTCCCTAGCCATCATGGGTAAAACAGGAAGTGGTAAATCTTCGATAGCGAACTTGATTACAAGACTTTATGAAGTTGAAGAAGGGCAAATTCTCATTGACAGCATCGACATCAAGTCCTTGAATATGCATGATTTAAGAAAGAGCGTGGGCTATGTTCCCCAAGAGGTCTTTCTATTTTCTGAGACCATCGAAAACAACATTTCGTTTGGCTTGAGGCAAGGCGAAGCAGATTTTGAAGAGGTTCAAGAAGCCGCTGTAAATGCACATGTGGATGACAACATAAGGGCATTCCCAAAGGGCTATCAAACAGCGGTAGGCGAGCGTGGAATTGCCCTTTCCGGGGGACAAAAACAACGCATATCCATTGCGCGAGCCTTGATTAAGAAACCTGAAATTCTGATTCTGGACGACTCCCTTTCGGCGGTTGACACCGAAACCGAAGAGGTGATCGTAGATAATTTCAAGGGCATGATGCGGGACAGAACTACCTTGATCATTTCACATCGCGTCTCTTCAGTTAAGCACTGTGATAAAATCCTGTTTATCGATGACGGTTTGCTCGTTGAGCAAGGAAGTCATGAGGATCTCCTCGAGTTAGGCGGTTCTTATTCCAAGCTCTATCACAAACAATTGGTGGAGGAAGAGCAAGGGCGAAAATCCGCTTAAACAGCCATTTGACAGCCCATAATCTCGAGGCCCAATTTCTTTAGATTTGTTAGTGTTGACGCCAGAAAAGGCTCTGATGGAACAGAAAGAAGATAGTGAGTATGTTCAAAACAAGGTGTACGAAAAGGCCGAACTCGCTGGTAAAAGAACCTACTTTTTCGATGTTCGGAGCACCCGAAATGAAGACTACTTAACCATCACGGAGAGTAAAAGGAAGCTGAACCCGGACGGTTCATCTCAGTATCTGAAACGCAAAATCTTCCTTTACAAAGAGGACTTCGACAAGTTCTAAGAGGCGCTCAACGAGTCTTTAGACAAAGTGATGGAGCTTCTTGAGAAAAAAAGTGCAGGTGATGCCTACGAAAATTACGATAAGGAATCGGAGGCGGGAAATGAGGAGTCAACAGACTAGGTCAAAAAGCCATCGAGTTGCGAATTGATCAAGCCGAGTAAAAAGTCATCGGTGATTTCGTTTTGCCCATTCAGGTAACTTTCACATCGTTGAACATTCACTTTCATAGGGTGGACATGCACACCCAAATAGTGTAGCACATTTGTCAATTGATCCATTCCTCGCAGATTTCCAAAACTTCCAGCTGAAATTCCTACAAGCGCCGCTTTCTTCTTTCGAAAGAATTTTGGAGGCACAACATCAATGAAAGATTTCAACACTCCTGTGTATCCACCGTTGTACTCTGGACTTAAAAATACAAACTCGCTGGCGCTCTCAATGCGTGTTTTAATGATGTTTTCGAGCTCAGGGTTCTCCTCCCCAAAAACCGCATTCCTGAATATAAAATCTCTTGGAAGGTCCTCAAGACTAAGCAATTGAACCTCAACACCGCGATGAGCTAATTCTCCCGCGTAGTGTTTTGCAAACTCCTTTGTCCGGTTTCCAGGACGGTTACTTCCACTTATGATTGTCAACATGCCTTTTCAACAAAAATCTGTGCAAAATAAGCGTATAAAAAATAGAGTGCAGCAAAAGTGCCTCTTACCTTTCAGATACTTTTGAATAGATAGGAATTGCAATTGAAGGATTGTGTTCCCAAAAAGCCAAATCAAAGCTTCACATGGGTAAAATCATCAGCATAGCCAACCAAAAGGGAGGCGTAGGAAAAACTACCACAGCCATAAATCTTGCCGCTGCCCTTGGGGTGTTGGAAAAATCAGTCTTGGTGGTTGATGCCGACCCACAAGCAAATGCCACTTCAGGCTTTGGTTTTGATCCAAGAAATGTGAAGACAAGCATTTATGAATGCAATCCTTGAGCAGGGAACTGCAAAATTTGGAGAGATTGCGGATGAAGTTGATACGAATGTATTTGATAGATTAGCGGCAACTTTTGGAGACTTAACAAAGTCTATTTTTGGATTTGTTAACGCAATAATTGGAGTACCTTTAGGGTTCTTAGCAGATAATGCTCTACTATTAGGAGCAGCTTTATTAGGGTTTGGTAGTACTTTAGCAAAACAAATAGTACCCGGATTAGCAAATGCAGGGGCAGCAGCACAAGCAAATGCATCTAAGTTACTCAAAGTAGC
>CAXAIH010000159.1:0-5086 GCA_963968755.1 uncultured Flavobacteriales bacterium | reverse complement strand
CTCATCCTCTACCTGCAAGCCAAAGGCAGGGTAACCATCTGAAATATTGTAAAGCCGGGCATTCAGTCTCGTATTCCAATGCATGAGGTTTACTTGAAACTCGAAAAAGCTTTGTGGATATCGTCCTGTAAAGAGAATAGCCCAGAATGAAATGAAGCTCAAAATCGACGCCCAAATGGACACAAAAAGCAATAAAAAGATGTGTGGGAATACGATGTAAATAAATCCGAACAGACTACGGAGAAGTAGTTCTCCTCGGGAATAATTTTCTTGATACTTGATTGTGAGCTTCATAAGGCGATTTGTTGAACGGAAAAGATATGTAAGATTTTCTGGGAATACAAATGATCAGCTTGCCAATGGAGTGCTCCATTCTCGAAGGCTTTATTCTTAAATTTGCCTCTTCAACACTAAAACAACAGTCCACTTATGTCATATGATTTAATCGTTCTCGGTAGCGGACCTGGAGGGTACGTGGCCGCCATTCGAGCAGCACAGTTAGGAATGAAAACCGCCATTGTTGAGCGAGAATCTTTAGGAGGAATTTGCCTCAACTGGGGTTGTATTCCTACAAAGGCGCTATTGAAGAGTGCTCAAGTTTTTGATTACCTCAAGCACGCTTCAGATTTTGGAATTGAAGTAGGAAGTGCCAAACACGATTTTAAAGCTGTTGTCAGTCGCTCAAGAGGTGTTGCCGACAAAATGAGCAAGGGCATCGACTATCTGATGAAGAAGAATAAGATCGATGTTCATATGGGTACCGGTAAGCTTGTTGCTGCAGGCAAACTAGAGCTTACCGACGTTAAAGGCAAGAAGAGCACTTTAGAAGCCAAAAACATCATCGTTTCTACCGGAGCAAGGTCAAGGTCACTTGATCACATTCAACAAGACGGTAAAAAGGTCATCGGCTATCGTGAAGCAATGACACTTCCAAGCCAGCCTAAGAAAATGGTCATCATGGGCTCTGGTGCAATCGGATCTGAGTTTGCATACTTCTATCAAACAATGGGCACTGAGGTAACCCTCATTGAGTACTTGCCAAACATTGTTCCTGTTGAAGACGAAGAAGTTTCAAAACAACTTGGTCGCTCGTTCAAGAAAATGGGCATGAAGGTGATGGTTGGAAGCTCTGTAGAAAAAGTAGACACCAGTGGCAAAGGTTGCAAGGTGACTGTTACCACCAAAAAAGGTGAAGAAGTCATCGATTGCGACGTAGTGCTTTCGGCAGTTGGTATTATTGCCAACTTGGAGAACATTGGCCTCGAAGAGTTAGGTGTAGCTGCAGACAAAGGAAAAATCATCGTCGACGGTTATTACGCCACAAACATCCCTGGCATTTACGCCATTGGTGATTGTGTTCCTGGACCGGCTTTGGCACACGTTGCTTCGGCGGAAGGGATTACATGTGTTGAAAAAATTGGCGGATTAAATCCTGAACCGATCGATTACGGAAACATTCCTGGTTGCACGTATTGCAGCCCTGAAGTCGCTTCCGTTGGAATGACCGAAGCTGCGGCTAAAGAAGCTGGTTATGAGCTTAAGGTTGGTAAGTTTCCTTTTTCAGCATCTGGAAAAGCAAGTGCAGCTGGTCACAACGAAGGTTTTGTGAAACTCATTTTCGACGCGAAATATGGTGAACTCCTAGGAGGCCATATGATTGGCTCGAACGTAACCGAAATGATCGCTGAGATTGTATCCATTCGAAAGTTGGAGACAACTGGCCACGAAATCATCAAAACTATTCACCCTCACCCTACCATGAGTGAGGCGATTATGGAAGCCGCTGCGGCAGCTTATGATGAAGTGATTCATATATAAACGACGTTCAACGAATACTGAACGGCAGCAACCTCGTGTTCGCTGCCGTTTTTTTTTATTTGAACTATGTGTGGAATCCTCGGATTTGCTCCTTCTATTGATCACCGAAAGCTCTTGACGAAACTCGAGCTTGCTTCAGAGCATTTATCCGCACGTGGCCCAGACGCGAAAGGCCAATGGATCTCGGATGATTTGGGCCTAGCACATCGCCGCCTTTCCATCATCGACGCTTCCGAAGCGGCCAATCAGCCCATGTGGGATATTCATGAAAGATTTGGCTTGGTCTTTAACGGGGAGATCTACAATTTTAAAGAGCTCAGAGCTGAACTCATTCTCCGAGGGTGCATATTCCGCACCGAATCGGATACCGAAGTTCTTTTGCAGATGTACCAACAGTATGGTGTGGAAATGCTCGAGCGCTTGAATGGCTTTTTTGCCTTTGCCATCTACGACCGAGAGACCAAAGAACTCTTCCTTGCGAGAGATCGAATGGGCATCAAACCCTTAGTATATAGCATGAACGACCGAGGCTTCAGCTTTGCTTCAGAAATAAAAGCACTGCTTCACTTTCTACCGAACAAAGAGGTCTCTCAAACAGCTCTGTTCTCCTACTTGCAACTGACCTATGTCCCTGCCCCTTTAACCATGCTCCAAAGTGTGTTTAAGTTAAACCCCGGACATTGCATGAAAGTAAAATGCGGTGAAAAACCAAGCATTTTAGAAGAGCCCAAAGCCTATTATCAGCTAGTTGGTGCCAACCGAGGAATAAGCTCGGTAAATACCAAGGATTACCTAACAGCCATGTCGGATGTGAAAGCACTTCTCCGCTCAGCTGTCCAAAAAAGACTTGTTTCTGACGTTCCTCTAGGAGCTTTTCTGAGCGGAGGTGTCGATTCATCTATCGTTTCCTATTTAGCCTCTCAAGATCAGAAAGACTTTCAAACCTTCTCGATTGGATATGCAGATGAAGCACTTTTCGACGAAAGCGCATATGCCCGAGAAGTAGCCGATGCAATTGGCACGGAGCACACGGTGTTCGATTTGAAAATTGAAGACCTCTTCGAGAACTATCAGGCAGTGCTGGATTATATGGACGAACCCTTTGCGGACTCGTCGGCACTGGCTGTTTACATTTTAAGCAAGAAGACTAAGGAGCGCGTTAGTGTATCCTTATCAGGGGATGGTGCGGATGAGCTCTTTAGTGGATACAACAAGCATGCTGCTGAGTTTAGGATTGAACATCCACATATCATTGATGGCGCTCTGCCCTTTATGAAGCCTTTTACCAACCTAATTTCAAAAGGTCGAAACAGTAAACTGGGCAACTTAAATCGCAAACTAGAACGTTATTTAAACGGGAAACAACTTAGCCGAAAAGAGCGCTATTGGGCATGGGCAAGTATTCTCGATGAAGAGGATACCAATTACTTGATGCGCGAGGAAAAACGCCAACAAGTGCAACGCTTAAGCGACGATGCATATGGCTACAAGAAACTCCGTGAGCAATATTTAAACGTTCTAACCAAAGGAGGCGACTTCAATGAAGTTCTCTTGTGCGACCAAAGTTTGGTTTTACCAAACGATATGCTCAAGAAGGTCGATAGTATGTCTATGGCGAACGGCCTTGAAGTTCGAACTCCCTTCCTTGATCATGAACTGGTTGAGTACGTAAACGACCTACCATCTTCCTTTAAGATTAATGGAAGTACTCGTAAAAAAATCCTGAAAGATAGTTTCAGAAAGGAACTTCCTGCGGGCATCTTCGAACGCGCCAAACATGGATTTGAAGTCCCACTTTTACCGTGGTTCAGAGGACCAATGCGTGAAAAAATTGAGTCAGACTTTCTCAACCTCGATCGAATTGAAGAAGAAGGAATCTTCAACCGTGAAGGTGTTCGATCACTTCTGAATCAGCTCTTCTCGAAAAGCCCAAAAGAGGCAACCGGAAGTGTTTGGGCATTGATTGCTTTTCAAAATTGGTGGAAGAAACTTGAATCATGAAAATCCGAGTACTTCGCATCATCAATCGCTTTAACCTAGGTGGGCCCACGTATAACGTGGCCTATTTAACCCGGTATATGGACGATCGCTTCGAAACCCTCCTTGTGGGTGGAATGAAGGATGAGACGGAAGGCAGCTCTGCCTACATTCTGGATGAACTGGGTTTAGAAACTAGGCTGATCTCCGATATGCACAGATCCATCAAGCCAAGTGCAGATTGGAAGGCATACAAAGAGCTTCGGAAGATCATACGGGAATATAAACCTGACATCGTGCACACGCATGCCTCCAAGTCTGGAACGCTAGGCCGCCATGCCGCAATTCATGAAGATGTTCCAGTTGTACTACACACCTTTCATGGCCACGTGTTTCACTCCTACTTTTCAAGTTTTAAAACAAAGTTGTTCTTGAAAATCGAGCGCTTTTTAGCCAAACGAAGCACAAGGATTATCGCAATCAGCGATATTCAGAAAAAAGAACTTACAAAAGAGTTTAACGTTTGCCCGCCTGATAAGGTCGAAGTAATTCCCTTGGGGTTTGACTTGAGTAGATTTCAGAAAAACCAAGCTGAGCTTCGTAAGGACTTTAGGTCTGAATATGACCTGCAGCGTGATGAAGTTGCTGTTGGCATTATTGGAAGATTAGTTCCAGTAAAAGACCACATAACCTTCTTGAAAGCTGTTGCGCAGGTAAAGGCAAGGGTTCAGTATCGCGTTTTCATCATTGGAGATGGCGAATTACGTTCTGAACTTGAAGCGAAGGTTAAAGAATTGAACTTGGCGGGTCGTGTAGTATTTACATCCTGGATAACAAATATCGAATATGCATTGGCTGGCCTTGACTTAGTTGTGTTAAGCAGTCTGAATGAAGGAACTCCCGTGAGCCTAATTGAAGCTCAAGCGGCCAAAAAACCCATTGTGAGCACTCGAGTAGGTGGAATTGAGAACGTGGTGATTCCCGGAGAAAGTGCACTTCTTTCAGAAGCTGGAAATTGGCAAGAATTGGCTCAAAACATGGAGGTTTTGATCAATTCGAGCGAAAAAAGAACTGAAATGGCTACAAAAGGACACGATTCCGTTCTAAAACGCTTCAGCTATCAACGACTGGTCAAGGACATGTCTGACCTGTATATTCGTCTTTTGAACGAAGTAAAGCCTTGATTCGGAGGCATAATATTACTTTTGACTCGCTTTTAAGCCCAGTCATTGGGCAAACCTGAACTTTGTAAATGAGACTGAAAAAACTCATTGGATTGATCCTTCTGCTC